>JBCCEO010000654.1:0-4918 GCA_039030255.1 Planctomycetota bacterium
CACGCAGCTGCAGCAAATGAAGGATGGGAATGCGGCGGCCGTAACGATCGTCCGTGAAAATAAGATTCATCCTCGGCATTTACGCGACACTGAATCTGAGGTTGTTTGTCGCTTTCTATGGCAAGGAAAACTTGCGGGAGAAGAGGGCTTTTCAGAAATCGTGGTGGGGGATAGCGAAGCAAGTCTCACGGCATTCACGGAAGTTACTACGACGGCGATCGAGCAAGATCCCAATCGTGCCGTGGATTCCTTGATGTCGCTCATGCTCCATCGAGCGAATTATTTTAACAGAGAGACGTTACCACAAGCTTTGGTGCAAGAACTAGATCGCGCCTTGTCGAGCACCGTTGAAAGGCACCTTGGCGCTCAAGTGAAAGTCGACAGTATTTATGAGGCGAAAAAACGAGCGAAGAAAGGCGAAGGCCCCTTTGCTTTCCTCGATTTAGTAGAGCACCTAGGTGGACGCGAAACCGTGATCGCTATCGCCAAGTTGGGAAGTAGCTTCCCTTCTATATTCGAGACCTACGAGCCACTTCGCGAGATTCTAAAGTCTGTCACTGAACCTGAAACCTATGACGCAATTGCCCATGTAACCGCATTTCACGGTACCGGGAGTTCGAATGCGTTTTTCAAGAAAGTTGGCGAAGCGATCGAGCCAGCATTCCTGCGACGTCTTGCGTTGGAACAGCAGACCAAAGTTGCGAATCCCAAAGACGAGAGAGCTCAACTCCAGCGAGTCAATAATTTGTTGATGGTTCTCAGGGATGTGGGAACCACAAGAAGTGTTCCTGTCTTACAGGAACTGGCGAAAAGCAAAAATGCTCTGCTAAGGAGACCGCTTAGCAGTGCTATCCAACATTTTGGCGGTAAGGCAGTAAACGCGAAGCAGCCCGAGGTGACCAAAATCGCTGCCGGAGTGCGGCGACTGCAAGACGACATCGTTGACTTGCGTTGGGCTTCCTCTCAACAAGTCGACGTCTTGAAAGTAATGAACCTCACGCGGCATAAGCTTAGCGGCCAATGGACGGAGAAAAACGGCATATTGTATTCGCCTGATCAACGTTTCGATCGAATGCGAATGCCGTTTGTTTTTCCAGAACAATATGATCTGTTAATCGACTGTAAGAAAGTAGCTGGGCCTGGATGCCTGGTGTTGTCCTTGCCGGCCGCGACCGGCCATCGTTTTTTGGTGCAGATGAATGCGATTCGTCCGGACTATAAGGTTAATGGACTGGAAATGATTGACGGTGTAGGCAGCGATAAGAATTCCACGCGATATGATGGCAGGTTTTTTCAAACCCCAAAACGGAGCCGCGTTTTGGTTTCGGTGCGACGCAACGAGATTAGCGTCACGATCGATGGCAAGCGGATTATTCGTTATACGGGGCCTCAGGATGTACTGCGATGCCGAGGTAGAGGACCCTGGCACGACAAAGAGGATCTCGTGGCAGTCCTGGGAACTTACGAGAGCCGATTTGAATTCCACGAGATTGTTCTTCGCTCATTCGTCGATTCTGCGAACTCGCCTAATTCTCTACAGATGCAAAAGTCAGCCAAGGGTTCGCGGCACACTGGCTTTGAACGCAACAGTTCCTCATTGCGAGACCAAATTGCGGGTGCCAGCCGATTGCATTTGGATACCCTAACTGAGGCTGCGTTCTTTGTTGGATTTGGCAGGTTTGGGCGTCAAGGTGAAAAAGGCTACGGACGTGACAAGCGTGTTATCGTTGGTGGAAAACCGTTGCAGCACGCTCTGAGTACGCATCCGCCCGCCGACGGAGCAGCGCACGTACAGTACCATTTGGACCGGGAGTTCAAATGGCTAACGACCGCGCCAGGTGTCACCGACGATGGGGCGGGCGGGAATTTTCAGTTACAGTTCGCGGTTTATGGCGACGGTCGATTGCTAAAGCAGAGCAAGTTGAAAACAGATACGGGAATCGTGGCAGACTGGAAGATCGATGTTCGTGGCGTCGAGACTTTATTGTTGATGGTTCGATGCGGCAAAAGCAATCAGCGTGCTCATGCGATTTGGGCTAATCCCGTTCTAGAAAAGTAAAGCGACGGCCATTGACTGTGAACCCGTCGACTTGACCTATCACCGTTTCGGGAAAGCCGAATGCAGCGGCGGTTCAGCCTTGAAATACTCTAGCTCAACGCTTTGAGCTCGTTGCTCGTAACGAAGAGATTAAACTCTATTTGTGATTCACCCCAGTCTTTGCCGGCTCACAAAGAACTTCATAACCAAGTCCCGGATTGCCGGAAGGAACGTAGTTGTAGCCGTCCGATTGAATCGGTTCCTTGAAGAATTAGTTCTTGTTAAGCCCCTTGAGTCCGGAGAGACTTTCTCGCAAAGAATTCGCGTACAAACGCCTTCACTTGCAGAACCGGACAAGCGCAATACGCTCAGAGAGCGACCTGAGCTGGCTAAATCTAATTCATCTGGTGAATTCCTGACCGAATGAAACTAATCCCAGCTTAGGCTTCCTGCGGACTGATATTCGGTAACGCGAGTTTCGAAGAAGTTCTTTTCTTTGGCTAGATCCATCGTTTCGCTCATCCAGGGGAATGGGTTTGACGAGCCATATTGCATTGGTAGCCCGATGCGTTCCAGACGGCGGTCGGCGATGTGTTGAACATAGTCTCGGAAAAGCCCTGCGTTCAAACCCATGATGCCTGCTGGAAGACAATCGGCAGCGTAGTCCAATTCCAGCTCAACAGCTTGCCTGACTCGATGGATCATCGCCTGCTGGAATTCGGCAGTCCACAAATGCGGGTTTTCTGCCTTGATGCCATTGATGAGATCGATCCCGAAATTTAGGTGGATTGTCTCGTCCCGCAAAATGTATTGAAACTGCTCACCAATTCCGGTCATCAAGTTGCGTCGGTGGAATGAAAGCATCATGACGAATCCAGTGTAGAAGAACACGCCTTCCATGATGAGATAGTAACCGATCAGATTCTTCAAGAAAGCTTGTGCACCTTCGTCTGTAGCGGTAGAAAAATCTTCGGAAAGAACTTCGGCCGTCAGCTCAGTTTCAAACGCGTCCTTATGTGCAATCGAGGGCACCTCATGGTACATATTGAACACTTCGCCTTCGTCGAGTCCAAGAGAGTCCACGACATATAAGAAAGTATGCGAGTGTACTGCTTCTTCGAATGCCTGGCGGAGCAAGTATTGCCGGCACTCGGCATTGGTGACATGTTTGAATATTGCCAGTACCAAATTGTTGCCAACCAAACTCTCTGCAGTCGAAAAGAAGCCGAGATTACGCATGATGACCCGTCTTTCGGCGTCAGTGAGTTTGTTGCTCCGCCAAGTTTCAATATCTTTGGTCATTGGTACTTCGGTTGGCATCCAGTGGTTCGCACATCCATTTTGGTAGTGCTCCCATGCCCAGTTGTACTTCAGCGGCATGAGCTGGTTCACATCGACTTGGTTGCAGTTGATCAATCGCTTATCCGTAGCGTCAAAGCGAGCGGAAGAAGAAGCCGTTGTTTGTGGTGTTACGATGGACATGGGGTTACATCCTTGGGTCGGTCGGAATAGGGACAGTGCTTCGCTCACGTAGCCAACGGGCAAGAGCGAGTCGGTTTGGAATTTCGACGGGGCCTTCGGTCAATTCGTCTTCGAAGTCGAGGATACAAATAAGAAAAGGCCCGTTACGATTTGGCAGATCGAATCCGCCGGTATCAGTCAAAATCAATTGGCGACCATCTGATTCCACACGCACCCAAGCTCGCGACACGCCCGGCTTATGAAACATTTGGAAACCACGCTCAATCCAATTGAAATAGAACAGCATGTCTACTGGCAGGCCTCGCAGTCAGGATCATCAATGCTGCACGTGGCAGAATTCGTTGCCGATGAAACACGGTCGACACGGATAGAGGACGATTGGCTTTGCGACTTCATCCATCGTGGCTGAATGCCATGTCGATTGACGTCGACGGTCGATTTTTCTACCTGAGTCGCAGCGAGAGATCGTAGGTAGTAGGTCGTCTTCAAGCCAGCCTTCCACGCCATCCGATACATGGCATCGATGGCCTTGCCGCTCGGAGCAGCCAAGTACAGGTTGAGTGACTGCCCCTGATCGATCCACTTTTGACGAGCCGAAGCAGCACGTATCAACCAGGATGGATCAATCTCGAATGCAGTTGCAAATCGCCTCTTCAGTTCGTCGGGTATCTGCTTAATCTCACCGATTGCACCATCGTAGTACTTCAGTGCATCAAGTGTTTCGCGATCCCAAAGTCCCAATGATTTCAGTTCGCTTACCAAAGTGAAGTTTGTCTGGGTGAATTCTCCAGACAAATTGCTCTTGGAATAGAGTTGTTTATAGGTTGGTTCTATCGACTGTGTGCAGCCGACGATCGTTGAGATAGTCGCCGTTGGCGCGATGGCGAGGCAGTTACTGTTCCGCATTCCGTGTCTTGCGATTTGATCGCGAACTTCTTCCCATTCCAGCCTAGCGTCTTGATTGACTTCGAGGCTTTCGCCGCGCTCGTACTCAAGTAGTTGGACAGTGTCGATGGGCAGCAAGCCACGGTCCCATTTTGATCCGGAGTAGCTTTCGTAGGTTCCTCGCTCAGCAGCAAGCTTGCTCGATGCAAGCAACGCGAAAAAGCTAATAGCTTCCATGGAGGAGTCTGCAAATCGGACTGCTTCCTCACTGGCAACGGGGATATTCAATGCACTCAATGCATCCTGATATCCCATCATGCCTAAACCTACCGGCCGATGTCGAAGATTTGCATTCTTCGCTTCTGGTGTGGGGTAGTAATTGATGTCGATAACGTTGTCTAGCATCCGCATCGCCGTATCGATTGTGCAGCGCAATAGCTCAAGATCTAGCTGGCCATCCACAATGTGTCGCCCAAGATTGATACTTCCTAGATTGCAAACTGCTGTTTCATC
>JBCCEO010000655.1:0-4916 GCA_039030255.1 Planctomycetota bacterium
AGAAGCCATTTCCCTGCAAGCTCTGGGCGGTTATTGGGCAATGCGACAAATTGATCTCGCCGGAGATTAGGTGATTGACGATCTTCCCATCGACTTGAGTATGGGACAAGTCGACTCGGTAGACACTGGACCCGAATCCAGCAAAAGCTGTTGCTTTTACACCGGAGTGGCTAAGGTCCAACACTTGAAGCGTATTCCGCAAACCGAAAAGCTGGAGTCCCGTGAATTTGGGATCATGAATGGCCAACTTTTGCAGATTGAGACTCGTGCTGCTGATAATGTGCTTGTTTATCGCAGCTTCGTTAAAACTACTGTCGGATATTGTTAGCTCATTGATAGCGATTCTTTCTATTGCAGCTAGGCAATTATCGGTGAGCTTATTGTCTCCGATACTTAGCGCATCCATGTTCACACCTAGGTCCGCTGCAGCCTCGATGGCTGCATCCGTAATAGGATTGCCTTCGAGGCGCAATCGCCAAGTTGCTGGAGACTGGATCAACAGGAAATCACCGGTGAGCGAATTGTTGCGCAGATCCAAAACGTGCTTGGAGTCTCGCAGAATCAACGGCCTTAATTTTTGATCGGTCAATCCAAAGCCGCGGAGCGAGAGTGACATTGGAAGCTTTCCCCAAAGTGCATCGATGTGCTCATAAGTCAAACCACAGTCGCTAATATCCAAGTATCTTAAACTACCTTTATCAGCCTCCAATATTCTGCTTAGGCTTTCCTGGGAAAGTGGAATCCCTGCAATCACGAGTGATTCAGGCTGCCGCCTAGCAACAAAGTTCTCGATGCCGGCGGCGCTCATTTTGGTGTTGGCAAGGTTGATATGACGCAATAATCCGAAATCTAGGATTCGCTCGACTGCCGCATCATCGACTTGCGTGCCTGAGAGGTCTATTTCAGTTACTCGGGTAAGTTGCGTGTATTCATCCAGGACTACATTGTCCGCTTGTGGGCCAAAGCGTAACGCGACGATGTGCTTATCTTCATCTGCAAAAGCTTCGCCGCCTTGGGCGAGCAGCTTCTTTCCGAGGGAGTTGTAAGCAGCAACTGTGGCTATTCGGGAACGGTTTACGACAAAGTTGGTGACTGCTGCAGAAAAGGCAAGAAACAGGAGTGCACCAATGGCATAGCCAACATTGCTGGATAACTTCGTAAGAATTCGCGCAGTGATGTGTGGCTGCCGGTCACTCGAGGGTGCTGAGCCTGAGCCCGTCGAATCTAAAACTGTAGAGCTAGATTCAGTAGGCGGTGGGCCCAATTGTGCTCTCGCTCCATCAATATCGTTGTCGCCAGCCGGCAGTGCTGAAGTGGAATTTTCCTGCAGCGATTCGTCCCACGGCGAATTCGCAATTGGCTGATTTTCGTTTGCAAGATGGTCTCCTGATTTTCGCGAGCTCGCTCTAGTCTGCTTGGCCCACCGTACGCCCGCCAGTCGCAATACAGCGCAGCCGCTGGTAAAGCTGAGCGTTGCTGATCCAATAAGTAACATCGGAGTGACAAAAGCCTCGCTGGGAACCGGCCCCAAAGTACTTCCGGCGATGCCCACGATCAGCACGATGATTGCAACAAAGAGCGCGAACGCATAAAGGCATTGCCAACCGACTCCCGTATACGCGTCCTTGGTCTTGAAAGCGATGATTCCCATGGGAAGATAGCCAATGATAGAAAGTACCGTGTACATAGGTGCGCTCAATAGAACCATCCAGCCCTGGGAATTCGGGACTTGCTGGACATTCATAGCGATTGTGTACAGGTAGAACTGAACGCCAATGAACGCAGTCAGGATGAAGAAGTCCAGAATCGTTATCCGTTTCTTTTCGATTGGCTGCGTCTGGAGAGTAAGCCGTCGACCAGACATGGCCCGGGAAATCCAAAATGGTATGGTGACCACAGTGAGGATCATGGGAATGAGCGTTACCACCATAAAGTACTCAAGTGGGGAAACAAGCTTCGATTGTAGACCGAGCGAAGCAAGTCCTGCGACAGAATACGCCGTAGTAGCTAGGACTGTCGCCAGAGCAAACCCTTGAATCCAATGCCGACCACTCCAGCCAGCAATTAGCGCGATGATCCCGAGTTGGCCAAGGATAATGCCGTATCCGGCCGAATAAAGTACCATGTACCCCATCGAGAGTCCCAATTTGATCAGTATCCCCACGGCGATATCCGCGAGGAGCATAATCGTTACGTATACGATCAGTGGCGTCCAGTTCGTGGAGGAATTGGCCGAAGAGGCAAGGGATTCTGCGCTGGACATGTGTGTGTTTTCCTAGGTCAAATTCATTTGTCCGCGGATGTGTAGCCAAATCTCAAAAGGCTGCAGTTTTCAATAACGTTGGATATCGCTTTCGAAAAGCCAAGTCAGGTTTTTCCCCGAGCCGTTGCCAAAGCTAAGGGGACGTTCACGCTGTAGCATCATGAGTTCTCGATCGGAGAAATGCCCCAAGGGCACCTGAAGTTTGGTTCCGCGATGAAAGAATTCAGACGTGCGGAGGTCCCCCGCCTGAATCGCGCAATGAGAAATGTTGATTTTGTCCGCGGCAAACGATTGTTGAAGCAGCTCAATTCCTTTCACGTCGACGGAGGTATTGGAGAGATCGATATAGCTTAAATTTGCATCAAATAATGCAAATGCCTTCGAGGTCACACCCGAATGACTCAAGTCAAGTACATCGATCCAATCTGACATTTGATCTAATTCAAGACCTTTAAAGTTTGGATCGTGAATGGCCAATCGCTCCAGACTGAATTGTCCATTGCAGAGAATGTGCTTCGTGATCGCAGCCTCGCTGAAGCTGCTGTCGGAAATCGTTAATTCGTCGAGGGAGTGTCTCATCAGATGACGCAAGCATTTGTCGGTCAACCTGTTTCGCCCAAGACTTATCTGGCTGATGTTGCACTTCCCAGCGCTTGCTTGGATCGCCGCGTTCGTAATTGGATTGCCTTCCAGTCGCACACGCCACGTCTCGGTAACTTGGAGGAGTAAAAAATCGCCTGCCAGCTCATTGTCTCGAAGGTCCAAGGCCGTCTTTGCATCACGAAGGAGCAGCGGTTCCAATTGCAGATCGGTCAGCCCAAATCCGCGGATCGATAGAAACTTAGGCAGTTTGTCCCATAGCCGATTGAGCGTTTCCATGGACAAACCACAGTCGCTGATATCCAGGTACCTTAAATTCGATTTGTTTTGAGCCAGGATATTCCCGAGCTCGTCTTCCTGAAGCGGGATTCCCGCAAGAACGAGTGAGTCGAAACCTCGTGCGCTGACGATTCTCTCGATACTTTTTGCCGACACGTCTGTATTCGCAAGATTGAGAAATCGCAATGCAGGAAAATCCAGAAGGAAATCGATGGCTCCGTCGTCGATCTGTGAATCAGAAAGATCGATCTCGGTCACGCCGCGATACTTCGTGAACTCTTCTAGATCTGCGTTGTCGGTTGCAGGACCAAATTTCAGTGCAACAATATTGTTATCTCGGTCGGAATATGCGGCCCCGCCTTCTGCGAGCAGCTTTGCGCCTACGCCGTTGTAGGCGGCTATTTCCGCAAGTCGCGAACGATCCAAGGCAAAGCTAGCCAGAGCACCAGCGAAGGCGAAAAGCAAGAGCACCCCAATGGAGTAACTGACTTTGGTGCACATTTTTTCAAAAAGGATCGGATACGTGGATAATGCCTCCTGCTCATTCGTATCCGTTTCTGTCGCGGAGCCATCGTTTTTGGCTGGTGAAGGAGAATCTGCTTCTTCTATCGGCCGTTCATCGGCGACACCCGGTTGCTCCGTTTCATCCGATGCTGGGACTGTATCTTCAGATTCGTCCCAAGGAGAATTCGTAGCGGCTTTAGAGGGAGTTGCTTGATGTGTTTGCTTTTTCTTCGTTTTCGATCCGTGGATTTTTGCGGAACCTTTCACCCTTTTCCAGCGCACTCCTGCTGCATGAAGGGCGGCACATCCACTGGCAAAGCTGATGGTAGCCGATGCAAACAGAAGCATCGTGGCCGCAATGTCTTCGCTTCTTGCCCGCCCCGATGATGCGCCCAACAATATCAGTATTGCCAAGACAAAAAACACGAATCCAAACAAGCACTGCCAACCAAACGCTACCACCGCATCTTTATGCGAGAATGCAATTATTCCCATCGGCAAAAAGCTTATGAGTGAGATACCCGCGTAAGCGGCCGCGCCAGAGATTAAAGACGTACTCTCCCAGCTCGGTATTTCCCAGGCGCTAACTACGATCGTGTACAGATAAAACTGAACTCCGATAAAGGCCGTTAGAATGAAGAAATCACGGATCGTTGTTGGACTTTTCTCAAGGCGACCACGCTGCAGTGTTAGCCGGCGACCGGCAAGGGCTCTTGCGATCCACAGTGGGACCGAGAAGGACGTAAGAATGCTTGGGACTAGAAAGACAACCCAGCAGTATTCGGAAAACGGAAATTCACTTCCTGGCCCCAGTAGCGAGAGGCCGGCGAGCAGCAAGCAGGCAGCTCCCAAAATAGTGGACAGTGCAAATCCCTGAATCCAATGCCGACCACACCAGCTGCCGAGCACCGATAAAAATCCAATTTGCCCAACGACGAGGCCATAACAGATGGGCCAAAAAAACGTTGTGCCAGATCGAAATGGGCCTTGCGCAACAGTTGCAGCAAACGCGAAGTCAGCAAGTCCGATGAAAAAAGCGTAGAGGATCACGCCCATCCAATTCGGCTTCATCGCTTGTCTAGGATGAGGAGCTGGATTGGAGGACATTCACGTTTTCCCTTTGGTGCATGTTGAGAGCTACTCTAGGATAACGGATAAATGCGTCCGCGTGGGGTGCAGCATGGTAATCTAATGCCAGAATGCAAACTTGTAGGATGGGCACTCTTGCCCGTCAACAAACAACCACAGCAGACGGGCAAGAGTGCCCATC
>JBCCEO010000656.1:0-4896 GCA_039030255.1 Planctomycetota bacterium
ATACGAAAATAACGAAATATGACACCGGATTCGACGAGCTTAGCTACCTCTCTCTTCCTTTTCGTTCCTTTCGCGATTTTCGTGGTTCACCTTCTTCTTTCTCTTCTTCTGCCAAAGCTCGTAATGTTGGGTAGTTGCAACAACCGACGACCGCAGGTTTTGACAGAAGATTAAGGCCGGTTTTGAACCACGAAAAATACGAAAATAACGAAATATGACACCGGATTCGACGAGCTTAGCTACCTCTCTCTTCCTTTTCGTTCCTTTCGCGATTTTCGTGGTTCACCTTCTTCTTCTCCTTCTTCCAAAGCTAGTGATGCTGGGGTGTTTCAACCACCAACGATCGCGGGATAGCTGTTTTTTACGTGCGACCAGATTGTTTATTGTTCTGGGGTTCCTCGAAGGATGCGCTCAGATTCCACTTTAGGGTGGGTTCCAAAATTGACAAGCAGCCCAAGTTTATGGCCGCTTGCTTTTAGGTAGTTGTGGCACTGAGCAAGATGTTCATTAGAGATGCTTTGACGGCCTTCAATTCGACGATGATCAAGTCGAAGCAAACAAAGTCTGGGCGAAATGTGCTTTTTAAAGGAACGTTTCTGTACTGCAGTTCAAGGCATGGCTGCTCGACAAAAGGAATACCAGCAGACTTGAATTCCAGGCTTAGGCATTCTTGGTAGACGCTTTCAAGGAATCCGCATCCCTTATCGGCGTAAACGGCAAAGCATGCTCCCATGATTCTGTAAGACTCTTCTTTATAGAGTATAGTCATGCGATTGCCCCTCTCTCCAATTGAATTCGGCTTGCATTCACAAGTCCAATGCAAATTGAAACCAACTTCAGTATCTCCCTTTGCTCCTTCGCGGTTCACTTATTCTACCAGTGCCACCAACTATCGCGGGATTTGACCGATAATTTTAGGCCCGTTTATAACCACGAAAAATACGAAAATAACGAAATAAAACATCAGAATCAACCGGCCTAGCTGCCTCTTCTGGCAACATTCACTCTTTACTTTCGTTCCTTTCGCGTTTTTCGTGGTTCACTTTCTTCTTCTTCCCAAGCTAGTGATGCTGGGTCGTTTCATATGCCACCAACGATCGCGGTTTTCACAGATAATTTATGCCCGTTTTGAACCACGAAAAATACGAAAATAACGAAATGAAACAGCGTAGATGCCTCTCTTCTGGTAACACTCACTCTTTCTTTTTTCGTTCCTTTCGCGATTTTCGTGGTTCACCTTCTTCTCTTCTTTCTCTTCTTCTGCCAAAGCTGTTGATGTTGGTTGTTTCATGACCCAACAGCAAGCCGTTGATATTTCCGGCGCATCTAGGCAACGATGGGTTGGATCACGTTGCCGGCGACATCGGTCAGGCGGAATCGACGACCGTTGTAGACATAGGTTAGTTTTTCGTGATCAAATCCGAGTTGATGAAGAATGGTGGCGTGAAGATCATTGACGTGAACCCGATCAATGGCGGCATGATGGCCAATCTCGTCCGATTCTCCAAAAGTCACGCCGCCTTTGATTCCGCCTCCGGCCATCCAGGTGGAGAAGCAATGAGGATTGTGGTCACGTCCAGGCTTGGCCGATTTTTGTGAAAGCGGTAGCCTCCCGAACTCGCCGCCCCACACAACAAGCGTATCTTCCAGCAGCCCGCGTTGGTGCAAGTCGGTTAGCAAGCCGGCAATTGGCGTATCTGTTTCACCTGCAAACTGCGAGTGATTTCCCTTGATGTCGTTGTGTCCATCCCAACTCCGTTGGTTTTCCATGCCGCCAGAGTAAATCTGGACAAAACGCACTCCGCGCTCGATCATGCGTCGAGCCAAAATGCACTGGCGTGCGAAGTGATCGCACCGCTTCTCCCCGACTCCATAAAGTGTTCGGATGTGCTCGGGCTCGGAGTCTACGTCAAAAGCCTCCGGTGCCGCAGACTGCATTCGATACGCAAGCTCGAAACTCTTGATCCGCGCCTCTAACTCAAGTTCTCCTGGGGAACTTGCCAGATGCTGTTGATTAAGCTGCCGCAAGAGTGCAAGCTGCCTTTGCTGCTGATCGGCATTCATGTGTGCTGGACGGTTCAGGTTTTCAATTGGATCGCCCTTGGGCTTCAGCCAAGTACCCTGATAAACGCTGGGTAGGAAGCCTGCGCCCCAATTTGCAGCATGCCCCTTCGGCAGACCGCGGTCCAGCGGATCAGACATCACAACAAAGGCTGGCAGATCGCGGCTTTCGCTACCAAGTCCGTAAGTCACCCAGGATCCAACGCAGGGCAGTCCCATTCGTGGTTGACCTGAATTCATCATGAATAACGCTGGGGAGTGATTGTTCGATTCGGTGTAGCCGGAATGGATGAATGCCATCTTATCGACGTGCTCGCCGAGCTTTGGAAACAAGGACGAGACCATTTTCCCGCACTCGCCACGCGGCGTGAATTCGAAGGGAGACTTCATGATTGGACCCACGGAATTGGCGAAGAAGCCCGTGTTCCGATCAAAGCCGTCCAACTGCTTTCCGTTCATCTTCTCGAGTTGAGGCTTGTAGTCCCAGGTATCCACTTGGCTTGGGCCACCATTGATGAACAGCCAAATGACTGCTTTCGCCTTACCGTCAAAATGCGGTTGCTTCGGTGCGAGCGGATCAGCACTCGAGTCCGCCAGCAGTCCTTCTTGGGCCATCAATGCTGCCAGTCCTAGACTGCCAAAGCCCGCTCCCGCTGTCTTCAACCATTGTCGACGTGTTGTTGGATTGATAGTACTCATGGCAAATAAATAAACTCGTTGAGTCCGAAAACGACTTGGCACAAGTCGGCCAAAGCTTGACGACGGCCGGCCGCCGGATTCCCGTAGGACGCCGCCTGCTCTTCAATAAAACTACTGTTTTGTTTCAGTTCCGATTGAGTTGGCTGTCTTCCAAGCGCCCGCAAGTAGATCTGCGCGACGGCTTCCTCCGTTTCAAACTTGTCCACATTCTGGGCAAAACCCGAGGCCCAGCTTACAACTTGTGGATTGTTCATGAACATCAAAGCTTGAGGCGCAATCGTCGTGCTCGGCCGGCTGCCTTGGCTCGACAGTGGTTCTGGCTGATCAAAAATCTGCATCATGGGAATCAAACGGCTCCGCTTGATCATGAAATAGATTGAGCGGCGGCGCTGATTCGGGTTTAAAGTTCCAGAGCCAAACATCTTGGAGTCCAGCTGGCCCGATGCGGCCAACATGGAATCTCGCACGACTTCGGCTTCGAGCCTGCGAACGGGGTAACGCCAAAAAAGTTGATTCTCGGGATCCAATTTCATTTTTTCCGGATCCGTCTCTGAGCTTTGCTGCCAAGTGGCACTCAACAAAATCTCGCGATGAATTGACTTGATATGCCAATCATTTTGAATTAACTTCTGAGCCAGATAATCGAGCAACTCAGGGTGCGTTGGTGGCGTTCCTTGCAAGCCGAAGTCATTAGGCGTGGCGACAATTCCGCGTCCAAAATGGTGGTGCCACAAGCGGTTGACGACTACTCGAGCCAGCAAGTGCCCTGCCCCGCCTTCCGCATCAGTCATCCAATTCGCCAGGGAAGCGCGTCGAAAACTAGTACGTGTCCAGTCTGCGGGCGCCGCAAGCTGCCAAGACTTTTCGTCCGCCCCCTCGCGCATCAAGACCTGAAGAAAACCTTGGCTTGCGACTCCATTCTTTTGATTCGGATCACCGCGGCTCAAGAAATGAGTCTCAGGATAAAAGTGAGGAAAGCCGCGTCCATCGGCATGATGCTTCGTGGGAGGAAAACCCTCTGAGGAAACTTGAACTTTTACTTTTTCCGCAGCAGGCTTGGTACTCTGGGACTCGGTAATAGCTTGAACTCTCTGCTCCCAGCCTGCATCGCTGTTCGCGAAAACTGGAAATAGCGTCCTCCGATGCTCTTCAGTCAACTTGCCTTCGTGTAGAGCATTTAACGCGTCCGTCAGCTCGGCCGAGCGTCCGCCTCCGACTTTGACAGGCGGTTCCGTAAGGGAGCTTACCGACAGTCGAAAACTGCCAAGGCTATGTTGCGAGTTATTGTTAAATGTTAGTTTGAATTCGAGCGTTGCCTCCTCAGACTCGAGGACGGCATCCTTGAGTGAAAACACTGCCGCTTGATCTTTGCCGATTCCACCGAAGTCCACGGCCCAGCCCGTGCCGGAAGTGTCCGCATCGATGGATGATGCTACGGAAAGACTTCCCGTATTTTGCTGGTGCGTTGCCTTGGGGGAATGCAGCGATAATGATTGTCGCTTCTTTCCTTGGACTACAAACACTTTGAAATCGCTGAGCGCGAAGTTTCCGTTGCTAGCTCGTCCCGGTCCCTTTCGCTTCATCGAATCGTCCGTCAATGCCTCAATTCTTAGGTGCCGAATAGCGCCGGCAGGAAGCGATGTCTGAACCGTGTAGGTTTCCTTGTTGGCCGCTTTCCCTGATGCAAGAATTGCTCCATCGGATTGAGTTATTAGCTTGGTATTCTTACCCGTGGATTTTGCATCAAGCGTTTCTAGCACGATCCAGTCGTCCAAGGGATTCGTACCAGGTTTCGTCGCCTGCAGCCAAGCCTCGAAACGCTGCTGCATTTCAGGGGAGTTCTCGTAATTCTCCTTGTCCGCGACGACATCGGCGTGCTGCTTCTCCCATTCGCGGAGTTTGGCTTGATAGCCTGATGGATTTAATTCGACATCAATTTCGCTGCGAATCGTGGTCGTAAAGGTGGAGACGAATCGATAGTAGTCTTTAACCGGAATCGGATCGAACTTGTGATCATGGCAGCGTGCGCAACCGATGGTCAGGCCTAACATCGCTGTGCCCACAGTAGCGGCCATGTCATCCAATTCGTCGTATCGAGCGCTTTCAAATTCCTTTTCGGTCAATTGCGTCGGGAAG
>JBCCEO010000657.1:0-4891 GCA_039030255.1 Planctomycetota bacterium
GCCGAAGTTGGCGGCGTAGGCGAAGCCCTCGAGACCGCCGTTGGCGAAGTCGACGCGCGGGCGGTTCGGGTCGCTTGCGCTGGCCCATCCGAAATTGATCCAGCCGAAGTTGGCGGCCCAGGCCAGGCACAAACTCCTGCTTCCAAGTTACCCTCTTCAAAACCCTTCGTCGATTCTTGTTCTGTCTTACCTACCCAACGTCGCTGGGCACGGATTACGATTACTCTGCGATTGTTTCTCGCAGAACTTCGTCGGCCGTAGTGATCCCTTCGAAGACATAGTTAATGCCGTAAATTCGAAGCGGAATCATTCCGTACTCAGTTGCCTTGTCCCGCAACTCGTCGGTCGTCGAATTGTTCATTATCATATCGCGCAAGTCGTCGTTCATTATCATTAGCTCAAACAAACCGACGCGACCTTTGTATCCTGTGTTGTTGCACTTATCACAGCCTGCACCGCGGTAGAACTTCTTCTCCGCAGCAGTTTCAGGGGCGATGCCGAGGTCCATCAAAATCTCACTACTGACCTCTGTTTCTTCGCGGCAATTCGTGCAAATTCTTCGCACCAAACGCTGAGCCAAAATGGCCTCGACGCAGGCAGTGATCAAGAAGGTAGGAATCCCCATATCCTTCATCCGTGTCACGGTACTGGGCGCATCGTTGGTGTGCAAAGTGCTGAACACCAAGTGCCCCGTCAAGGAGGCTTGGACCGCGATTTCAGCCGTTTCAATATCTCGAATCTCGCCGACTAAGATCGTATCTGGATCCTGCCGCAAAATCGCACGCAGACAACTTGCAAAAGTAACGCCAATGCCGTGATCAATCGGAATCTGCACGATTCCATCAATGTCGTACTCGACCGGATCCTCCGTCGTAATCAACTTGTCCTTGATGTCGTTCATCTCGCTCAAGGCTGAGTACAGCGTCGTGGTCTTACCCGAACCAGTGGGGCCCGTTACTAGAACAATTCCATTCGGGCGATCAATAATTTTCCGGAACGTTGTTAACGTCGTTTCGTCCATCCCGACGTTGCCGAGACTAAGCGAGACTACCGAGCGGTCAAGAATTCGCATGACCGTGCTTTCGCCGAACATTGTCGGCAAAACACTCACACGCAAATCCACCGGGTGACCACCCACCATCAACTCGATCCGACCATCCTGAGGCAAACGACGCTCGGCGATATCCAAATTCGCCATGACCTTGATCCGCGTGGTAATGGCAAAAGCCAAGTGACGTGGCGGAGGCACCATTTCGTAGAGAACACCTTCAGCCTTAATCCGAATCCGGAACTCATCCTCAAAAGGCTCAAAGTGAATGTCACTCGCGTGATCTTTAATCGCTAGCAGCAACACCATGTTCAACAACTTGCGGACCGGCGCGCTATCGGCCAAAGCCTCTGCGTCCGTCAGATTGAAAGCACCATCGACACCAACCGCCTGAGCCGCCTGGAAGAGCTCTTCATCGTCGTTCAGCTCCTGAATAATCTTCTCGACCGAATCTACGTCCGATGAGTAATAACGCTCTAGCGCAGTTTGAATATCGCGTTCTGTCGCGACCACCATCAGAATGTCAAACCCCAGGAACGTCCGCAACTCATCTTGCACCGTCAGATTCTGCGGATCGCAAGTCGCGACCGTCAGCGAATTCCCATCGAACTTGAGCGGCACAATGCGATACATCTGCGCCATCGTTTCGGTAACTTTTTCCACGACATCCGGCGGCAGCGAAACGTCCGATAGCTGAACCGTCTGCATGTTCAGTTGCTCAGCCAAGGCCTGAACCAATTGATCATCAGTGATCAGGCCCATATCCTCAGCGATTTTCCCTAGCAATGCACCGGGACGCTGCTGCTGCTCGTCAAGAATGACCTCGAGTTGCTCATCGGTGATGAAACCCAAGTCGACGAGGATCTGACCTATTCTACGGACTACCATGACTCTAAACCTTATAGACGGTAGCCCTCATGCTGCGACACAAATCCGTGAACGCAGCAAGCTTCCGCCCTGACTAAAGGCTCACACAGTTATGCAACTGAGTAAGACCCAATTTTTTGATGCAGAATGCACGACACATCCCGCTCTCTCCACCATCCACTTATCTAAGGCTCCCACCTGCGATTGTTTTCAAACCCGGCTCAATTGCCAGACGCTCGGCGATTTACTTAGCGTTCCACTTACGAAGCAATAAGCATTTGCCTGCAACCACTCTTCAAACCCTAGAATTCATCTTCTTCGTCCTCTTCCTCATTCTCTGCGATACCTCGACGCGCATTGACAATTCGTTTTGCCAAGTCATCTGGCCGGTGGCTCTTGCCGAGGCAATCTTCCACGGTGCAAATTCCATCACGCCACAAATCGAACAAGGCGTCGTCCATCAAGTTCATTCCAAACTTAGCCCCGGTTTGAATGGCCGAGTTAATACGGAATGTTTTGTTTTCTCGAATCAAGTTCGCAATACCTGGCGTCACGCACAGAACCTCGTAAGCCGCGACTCGGCCACCACCTATCCGCGGCAGTAGTGTCTGTGCAACCACGCCAATCAAAGCCGTACTCAGCTGAGTTCGAATCTGATCCTGCAAATTACCAGGAAACGCATCGATAATCCGGTTTACTGTTCCCTGAGCACTATTGGTGTGCAACGTACCAAACACAATGTGCCCGGTTTCCGCAGCCGAGATTGCTGCCCCGATTGTCTCCAAGTCCCGCAGCTCACCGACCAGAATAATATCTGGATCCTGCCGCAAGGCCCGTCGAATCGCCTCTGCAAAGCTCGGCACATCCACCCCAACCTCACGCTGATTGATCGTGGACCGAATGTGATCGTGATAAAACTCGATCGGATCCTCAATCGTGATAATGTGGTGGTCGTGCATTTCGTTCAGGAAATTGATCAAACTAGCAAGTGTCGTACTCTTGCCTGAACCAGTTGGCCCGGTCACCAGCACTAAACCTCGAGGACGCTGCACCATGTCAACGACCGATTGGGCAAGCCCCAATTGCTCGGGCGTCAATTTATCGTTTGGAATCTGCCGCAGTACCATCGAAATGAAACCGCGCTGCTTGAAGATCGAGACACGAAAACGAGCCTCATCCCCAAAAGCAAATCCAAAGTCGGAGCTACCTGATTCTTGCAATTCCCGCTGACATCGCTCCGGTGCGATACTCTTCATCAGCGCCACGGTATCGTCAGGCTCGAGAACTTTGGTTTCCAACTTGCGCATCCGACCATGCAGCCGAAATACAGGCGGTTGCCCAACCACAATATGCACATCGCTTGCCCCCTGCTTCACGCAAGCAGACAGCAGCTTGTCGATCAATACACTCATGCGTTGTAGACCAGTCCAGGTCCCTGTCGAGAAACGAGTCTAATTTAGGCCGCAGCCCCGCCTGCTCCAGCAAGCGAAGTACACACGATAGGCGAAGACACGCTCTCGTTATAGTTCGATTAGGAAAAAGTGAAGAAAGAAGAGCTTTGAATTATATGAGTCGTCGTGCTTAGCGAAGCCCAATGGCCCCGGGCACTCCATGGATCCTAAGTAGTCGCCCACGAAAATGCCGGAAAGAGGCACACCAGAAAGCCGCATCCAGCGACAAACCTGGTCTCGATCCGCGGGCCCGGGCGGCGCCCAGACCCTCTCGCAGGACGATTGATTGTAAGAACGATTGCAGCGGATGGTCCAACCACAACCAGTAAAAAGCCCAGGAGGCACCCCACCACAGAGCGATTCCATCGCTGTCGAAAGTGTGGCTAAGCCTTGACGCCTTGAAGTACTTCATCAAAGACGATCTTGAGGGCAGGCCGCTCCTGCTCCGATCGCTTGGCGACCCGGTAGACCTCCTCAAGTGTTGTTAAGCCCTTCATCGCCTTGCGAACCCCGTCACAATACAGAGTCGTCATCCCTTCCTCGATCGCCTGCTTCTGGATGTCCGTTGTTGCCTTACCAGCAAACATTAATTCACGAACCCTACTGGAAACTACCATCAATTCGTAGATTCCCATGCGGCCGCGATAGCCTGTTTTCTGACAGTAGCCACAGCCCTTGCCTTTCGCGAAGATCGCCTTTTCCGCAACATCCTGGGGAATGCCAGCGTCTTCCAATATCGCCTCCGTTAACTTCACCTGCGTCTTGCAACGCTTGCAAATCGTTCTCACCAAACGCTGCCCCAAGACCGCCACCACCGAGCTTGCCACCAAATATCCGGGCACTCCCATATCCGTCATCCGTGTAACGGCACTGGGCGCATCGTTCGTATGTAGTGTACTAAAAACCAAGTGTCCAGTCAATGAGGCTTGAATACCCATCGAAGCGGTCTCGGTATCACGCATTTCGCCGACGAGGATGATGTTAGGAGCTTGTCGCAACATCGAGCGGATAATGCGAGCAAAATCGAGCCCGATATTGTGCTTCACCTCTACCTGATTAATGCCCGGCAGGTAGTACTCGACCGGATCCTCGGCCGTAATAATTTTGCGGTCTGGACGGTTCATCGCGTTTAGCGCCGCGTAGAGAGTCGTCGTCTTCCCAGACCCCGTAGGTCCCGTAACTAGCATAATCCCGTTCGGCCGCTTGATCGTCTGAGTGAAGACCTTGAAGTCCCGTTCCCCCAATCCGAGCTGCCTGATACCCACCTTGATGTTGTCCTTGTCCAACACCCGCATTACGGCCGACTGTCCATGGTTGGTAGGAATAATGCTAACCCGTAGATCGAGCTCCTTTTCGCCGACGGTGATCTTAATCCGCCCATCCTGGGGGCGTCGGCGCTCAGCAATATCCATATCTGCCAAAATCTTGATACGTGACAGGATTGCTCCGAGCAACCGTCGTGGCGGGCTATCCCGCTCAACCAGTATGCCGTCAATTCGATATCGGATACGGACTCGATCTTCAA
>JBCCEO010000658.1:0-4888 GCA_039030255.1 Planctomycetota bacterium
GCCGACGTAGCAGGACAGCTCTTCGATATTTTGCTTGCCACTCCCGAGCCCCACGATTTCTCCTTTGTCGAACAAAGCAACCTCCCTCAAACACGCGGCGCAGCCAGTGAAAACGATCTTCAAGGTGCCGTGGCAGAAGCACTTTTCCCGAATGCGGCTAAGACTCGTGGCTCACGGATTCGCAAGAAAAAGCAAACGCCTCCTGTATGGCTAACGCGTGTAATCGAGTGGGAAGTCCTGCCAGCCGATCTGGCTACTAAGACTCTGCAGTCAAGCGTCGCGATGAAGACGCGTGGATCTGCGACACCCGTTGCAACGGCTAATCCCACTACCTCAAAATCGCTTACAACGAGCAGTACGGATGAAGGCTACGAATTGGTCAAGGTGTTTTTCGGAACCGATCGAGAAGCCCTCATTGCCGGCACAGATGCTACCCAAAGCAGACCGCCATTGATTCCGCTAGTCTGCGGCTTGGTGACCGCGATTGCTGGATTCTTCGTTTGGAAATCCCGCTCGCCACTCAGAATCACAATCGTCAGCTTGGCCGTCATCGCGACCGGCATCACTACGGCCCAACACTTACTCGCTTCCATGAACCAAGCGATTGCACAGGAAAGAACCGGCGTTCAGTATGGGCCAGGGCGTGGCGAATTCGAAGTCGGAACATGCGAGATCAGCATTCCGAAAGACCACCGTGTGGGCTTAATCGAATCACCGTCCATCTTCTCATTAGAATTTCGTGAAGACCCTAGTAAGCACGTGATCATTGACAGCATAACCAGGACGCCCTTCGACGAGTATTATCAAGACTTGAGTAGTGTCATAGAAGAATCTCCTCGCAAGGAAGCGATGGTCTTCGTGCATGGCTATAACGTTAGTTTTGACGATGCTGCCCGTCGGACAGGACAAATGGCCTATGACTTGAAGTACACCGGTGCACCCATATTCTTCAGCTGGCCATCGCAAGCAACTGAAATCGGCTACACCGTCGACGAAAACAACGTCACTTGGGCCGTTCCTCACCTAAAACAGTTCCTGGAAGATATCCGGAAGAAGACAGGTGTTCAGTCGTTGAACATCATTGCGCACAGCATGGGAAATCGTGCCGTGACCAACGTGCTCAAAGAACTGTATTTGGAGTACCAAGACGAAGGCAAGTTGTTCAACCAAGTTATTCTGGCTGCTCCCGACGTGGACGCCGCAGTTTTCGAAACGGATATTGCGCCCAAAATTACCAAGACGGCCAAACAAGTCACACTTTACGCCTCCTCGAAAGATCGTGCCTTGGTCGCCTCACGCAACGTGCATGGTTATCCACGAGCAGGTGAGTCCGGCGAAGACTTAGTGGTCGTCGAAGATATCCATACGATTGACGTGACCGAAATCGACACCAGCCTGCTTGGCCACAACTACTACGGGGATAGCGATTCTATCGTAGCGGATATTTACCACGTTTTGCACCGCGAGCAGCCTCCTAGTCGTCGCCCCAAATTGCGGGTTTCATTTTTGAACCAGTTGGAATACTGGATCTTTAAGAACGAATGAACGGAAAGCCCAGGACGATGATGATGCGAGCCGCATTCTTCTTGTTAACGATCTTGGCTGGGACGCTCACCCAAGCTCAAGAAGAGCACGGGCCCCCAACGCAGAAGGAAAGCGTCCAATCCCCAACGCAGAAGGAACGCGGTCAATCCCCAACGCAGAAGGAAAGCGCCCAAGCCCTCGTCGCCTTAATTCAGTCCGTCGCCAAAGCCCAGCAAGCATTCGACGCCCTGCCCAGCAAGGGGAATCCAGAGTCAATCACCGCGATGCAAGAGGTGATCGCTCAGAAACGCAAGTTGCTGGACTTAGTCATTGAGCAAAAGACCAATGCTAGCGTCAGGGCCGGTGCGAGTGCTAAACCATCCCTACAGGCCGAGGAGGCGATCGTGCAGAGCGAGTGCCGATCGCTGGCTCGCTCGATAGCTTGGCTCGCCGGAGTACTCGAGAAACAGCAAGAATTTGAGCAAAGCGAGTCGGAGTGGTCTGGACTGGCGAAATGCTGCGAAAAAGCCCTGGGGAAAGATTGCCCCGAGTACTGGGACTCAACGCAAGAAGCCGCAGCACTCGGTGGTCTTCACAAAGTCTCAAGCGATACGAAACGGAAGTATTTCGACAACCGCAGGAAGATCAAAGAGGCCGTAAGACGCCGCGATCTCGCTGCAGCACTCGCTCTGGCCGAAACCGACCATCAAATCAGCACCGAGATCTTTGGTGAGAAAGCTCCCAGGACACTGAGTAGCCTTGAGTATGCGGCCAAAATCGCCTTTGCCGTCAAGGATTATCAGCATTCATTCGAAATGTTCGAAAAGGCTCTTACGCAGCGGCTTGAAGTCTATCCGGGCTGGCACCCAACCCGCAACAACAGCGTTTTGAATTTGGGGAATCGTTACGAATCGCTCGGCGATCTCAAGAACGCCGAGCGAACATACCGACGTATCGAACCAAACGCCCAGCAATTGACGAGCCTTTATCGAATCGCTACCAAGTGGCAGAATACGGCCGAGCAGAAAGAAGCTGAGCGGTTGCTGCAAGAGATTTTCGTTGTCTGTGGCAAGACTATCGGCGAGAAACATCCGTTGCGTGGCCTGGCGGGTGTGCGTTTAGGCGACCTGAACCGTAGTTTGGGCGACTATGAGAAAGCTCTGGAGCATTTGCATGTTTGCGTCGATATTTGGACTGCAAATTCCAACAACCTCGAGCTCGCCAATTGCCTCAACTCCATCGCATTGGCCCAGCAACTCACTGGCGACTTAGAAGCGGCTGCAACTTCCTATCGGAAGGCGACCAGCATTCTCGATTCGAGCGAAAATGCACCACCACAAGGACAAGGACAGAACGGACAAGCGCAAAGTGAAGCGTTGCGTCATGCCGTCGAGGCGAACTATGCGTCGCTGCTCGAAGACTTAGGGCAGTTCCCTGCAGCACTTAAGACCTACGAGCGAATCGTCGCCGATACGGAAGAGAATACCGTTCTATCACAAGCAGATCTTGCTGTGCGTGAGAACCTAGCGAGGCTTTATCAAAGCGTCGGTGAGTTGGCAAAAGCAGAAGCCCTTTTGAACGAACTGCTTCGACACCAAAACCGACAGCCACTCGAAATCGCGCGCTTGCATTCCTCGCGTGGCAGGTTCTATTTACAAATGAACGCACTGGACCGAGCCGACCAAGAACTAGACAAGGCCTTACAGGTGCTCAGTACTCTGCAGCCCGTACCGCGCAACGATCAGGCCGTAGTAAATAGCATGAAGGCGTTGGTACTCCTGCGTCGCGGGCGTTTACCTGAGTCGCTAGCCACGTACGAAAACGTCCTGAAGGAGCTGAGTGAGGCATTTGGGCCAAAACATCTGCGCTGCGCGGAAATCTACGACCAAGTCGCGAAGCTTCAGCGAAAACTCGGCCAATACGATGCGTCGACTGGCGCACATGCAAGAGCAATTGAGATCTACGAATCTGCTTACGGTGATTCCCACGCGGCGGTTGCTTGGGCCTATCACCGATTGGGGACGACACATTTTATCTTCGACTTCACAAATCTCGCCAACGACGCCTGGCAACGTTCCTTTGAGATCAAGCAACGGATTTGCAACGAAACTCTGCCTTGGTTGCCCGAAGCGCAAGCAGCCCTATTCCTAACTTCTCTCACTACCAATGACTCTTCAGCAGGACGAGACACTCTTCTTTCGACTCTACAACACGACCAAGTCGAAAACGCACAAGCCGCGTTGAATTGTGTCTGGCAATCACGCGGGCTCGTCTTGAACACCATCGCGCTTCGAGAAAAGCAATTGGCAAATAGCGAAGGCCACCCTCAGCGTCAGCGGCTGATCCAAATACGTCGGCGTCTCGCCCAGTTAAGCCTGTTTACCGGCAATCAAGAAGCAAGCCAACAAAACAATACCCAGCAACAAGTATTGCGAGCCTTGGCCGAGGAGAAAGAGGACCTTGAACGTACTTTGGCCGAACGCGCTGTTCAGGAAGTCGGATCGGAGCAAGCCAATTCGTCCTTATCCGATATCATGCCGGAAGACTTAATGCAGCTCCTGCCGAGCAACACGTCTGTCGTGCAAATCGTTCGGACGCAGCGTTGGCAGCCGGGCGGCACGGCCGCGGCCGATGTGCTAAAGAGGACGCTTTATGAGGCGTTCGTTATCAATAAGAGAGACAATGCTCCCAAAAATGGAGTCGAGGTCAGCTGGATCACGCTTGGCGATGCCGCTGAAATCGACCAGCACATAGAAGATTGGCGATCCGCGATTATGAAAGGCGGCGGTGGCACGCGTGGCCGGCGCATCGGTAAACGGAATACACCGGCGAAGGAAACGAAAAACAACGAGTTCGCAACTCGCAATCTGCTGCACGAAATAGTCTGGCTTCCTATAGCTTCCGCCTTGGTAGCGAAACAAAAAGACAACAAACCCAAAGTCATCATCATTCCCGATGGCAACTTACACCGCTTGCCGTGGGCCGCTTTGCCTGGCGCGAATTCTGATTATCTCATCGAAGAAATGCAAATCAGTACGGCCACCGATGGCCGCCAATTGACGCAACTGCTTCAGCAGGCAAGATCGCGGGAAGTTTCCAAGGAACCCAAGGAGAGTTACTTGTTGATCGGCGGCGTAGACTACGATGCCGCGTTGCCAAAACCAGAGCTCGGAACAAAAACTCTTCCAAGGGCTTCAGCCTGGCCCTATCTGGAAGGCACTGATCGTGAAATCGCTGCCATCAAAACCGTTGTCCCCACGGGCAGTTCGCTTATTGTGCTTGTTAAATAAGCAACTGAGCTAAATGTTAAATCTTTGTTCGAGAAAGCGACCGTGATTCACATCGCAACGCATGGATATTTCGC
>JBCCEO010000659.1:0-4880 GCA_039030255.1 Planctomycetota bacterium
AAATAATGAGCGTCCCTAACGAACATAAAAAAGCGGACGGAGAGGGATTCGAACCCCCGGAACGCGTAAACGTTCGCCGGTTTTCAAAACCGGTGCCTTAAACCAGACTCAGCCATCCGTCCTCGCTTTTTACCGTGTCAAACCGCCTCTCGAATTACTTCGTTAAGCGGCGACAACTGTACGACAACTATTTAACTGCGTAGTATTGGTTTTGACAAGAACCTATTACGCAAATCCGCTGAGGAGTTGTCGTGACGAGCAAAAAGATACGTAAAAACGAGCGTCCAGACAAGCCGTATCCGGAGTTCCCACTTACGGCATCCGGCAACGGCCAATGGTGCAGAAAAATCCGGGGCAAAATTCACTATTTCGGCCCTTGGGAGGACTGGCAGAATGCTCTCGACAATCACAATCAGGCCTATCCCTACCTCAAAGCCGGAATCGAGCCGCCAGATTCATTTGAAGGGCTAACAATAGCTCAGCTTTGCAATCGCTTTATGACGCACAAGAAATCGCTCCTTACCACTGGTGAAATTTCACAACGATGGTTCGATGACATGTTAAAGGCTTGTGAAGTTGTCGTCGACAACTTCGGCAAACAAAGGATTGTAGAGACCCTCACGCCAATAGACTTCGAGAAGTTGCGTACGATCCTCGTTGAAGGCAAGTCACCCACGGTTGCTAAGAACTTCATCAATCGAATCCGAAGCGTATTCAAATTTGCGGAGGAAAACGACCTCATCGAGAAACGAGTGAAGTTTGGAACTGGATTCAAGCCGCCCAGTAAGGCGGTGATCAGAAAATATCGCAACAGCAAACCTAAGAAGCTTTTTACTCCCGATGACTTCCAAAAACTGATCAAATTCGCTGACGTTCACTTGAAAGCTATGGTGTTGATTGCCATGAACGCTGGCCTGAACAACACTGATGTTTGTCAGCTTCAAACCAGTCACGTCGATTTCGATACAGGGTGGGTTGATTACCCCCGCCCCAAAACGGGGATTCAACGACGGTTTAAACTTTGGCCTGAAACGACAGCAGCCTTAAGAGCATCATTCAACGAGCGCTACGAGCCTCATGAAAAAGAGCATCAGTCGTACTTTTTCATTACAAAGTTTGGCAATCCTTGGCATCCGCGAAATTCACTCGCAAAGCAATTTGCCAAACTATGCAAGGACTGTAACGTCTCAGCCTCGTTTCAATACTTTCGTCATACTTTCGAAACAGTCGCGGCAGGAGCTAAAGACCAAGTGGCTGTAGACTACGTCATGGGCCACGTTGACAATTCGATGGCCTCCGAATACCGCGAGGAGGTGGGGCAAGACCGTCTTGAGGCTGTTAGTTGCCACGTCCGAAACCTTTTGCTCAAGGTGGAATAACCCTACCTCTTTTACCAGCGTTATTTTGCCAAATTGGATCTCGAAACAAGTTTGCGTTCTGAACTTCAGGCAACGTGGTATAGCGAAAACTTGCTTTGAGCAATGGTGTGAGTGTTTGTTTTTGCATTTCCCTAATTCTCGATTCACTTTTGCAAACAAACATTACTCGAACTTCGCATTTGGCTGGCAACCTGAAGTACTCCGAATAACTCCTTTGTTTCAGTAACATCTCATAGCCAGGTGACTTTGCTCGTATCTGCTTCTGGCCTTCAGTACTTCTGTCAATCTCCCAAAAAGTCAAAAGCGAAACCAACTGCCCCTTTATTTGCAACTCAGACAGACAAGCTGCATCCGGCCTGCACACTGCGCGTGCCTCTCCTTCACCAAATACATGATAGAGAAGCCTTGGAGCCACCGGCATATTCCGTTTTCGTTGCCTGATATCTTGCTCCATAATCCAAGTTGGAGATTCAAAACGCTCCGAATTACAAGCTGAATCCCACGCGAGACGAACTGTTACAATCTCCTGCCTGTGTCGAAGAGTCATTGCCTTGAGTGGCTTTTGAAGCACTCGTCTCGGTCTTTCTCCAATCGTATCTTCAACGATATCCGCTCCCTTCGGCGTCAAGGAATAAAGATATGGTTGCCTCCCTTGCTTAGAATTCAAACCAGCATTCGCCACGTCTACACTCATTACGTGCACAAGCCCGTGACTCGCGTAAAGGTGTAGACGATTCTGACATGCCCGTATGGTCTTTCCGCTCCAATACAGTGAGTGGATCATGTCGGCTGAAAGCAAACCGAACTCGCCTAGATCTACAAAGACTGAAATGTCTCGTTCTTGAATCACTAGCTTTCGCATATTCAGATACCTAGAAGACCGGAGTTTTCTTGCGCCGGAACAGCATCTTG
Source organism: Planctomycetota bacterium (assembly GCA_039030255.1). Taxonomy (GTDB): domain Bacteria; phylum Planctomycetota; class Planctomycetia; order Pirellulales; family Pirellulaceae; genus Aureliella. The sequence continues at coordinate 2,292 of JBCCEO010000659.1, forward strand.
TTCTTGCCGATCGCCCCTGATCTGTGAAAGGAATCGATCAACAACTAGCCGCCTCTCCTCAAGCACGGACTCGATACTCGAAGTCCAGTTAGCTTGAAGCTCCCTAAATGACGCAAGCCTTGATGCGTGTGTCTTTGGTGCATTCGCGAATGGGGGACTTTGGTAAGGTATTTGTACTTTCGCAACTCCGACGCCGGAAACTAATATCAATGCCTGTCCAACACTGAGCTTTGACAGTTCCGAAGCGACTACCTGCGTTTGCTCTTCATGAGAATAGAACTCCAGCATGCGTAGCGATTCTCGCCATTTGAGAATTGGAACGAGTTGTCGTTTAAGCGTGCGGCTTCGAGTTGACTGCCAGTTCGATGAACGTTGATTCGCCCAGCCGTTTACCCATTGCTTGGCGCCGCCGGTACCAGTTTTTTGAGCCACGCCATCCGTTCTGGTCTGTCCTTTTTGAACCCCTTTGCTTTCACTTTCAAGTACTATAGCTCCTCTCATGAGCGAGCGCACGTTATGTGCGCATACGGCCTTTCTCCATTTCCACAAGGTCAGCCATGCTATGCAATTGTGCTAGAGGGGATTATTGGTTCTCTCTACCACATCGATGAGAATGTGGCGATTACCAAATTGGACGACGTCATCCTTGCTCCGGGCTGGAGGTATTCCTACCTTTACTATTTGGGAAGTTCGGAAGTGCTTGACGTAAGTGTCGATAACCCGAGCAATTTCGCTGGGAAACTTATGGCGATTGCAGGATTGACGCGGAGCGACGAGAACATTGACAAGAACGAAATTGACAACGCAGTTGACTTGCTGCTGAATGACAGATTTACGTCTTTCGGAGAATTGATCGGGAGTTATCCGCTGAGACCTAGTGGGCATGCCGATGGCCTCAAACCATTTCACAAGTGCGGACTTCTTAGTCAAAAGTTTCGGTCTTTGGCGAATCAGTTCCAGAGCAGGTTATTCGATAGAATCTTTTCACGCGTCGCAACCAAGGTAGAACCGAATCACCCGCTATTGATCTCAGGAGGATGTGGTCTCAACTGCAGTTGGAACCGAAGATGGATTGACAGCGGACTTTTTTCAGAAGTCTTCGTACCACCTTGCACCAACGATTCAGGAGCGGCAATCGGAACAGCTGTCGACGCACAACACTTCTATACTGGCTCTGCAAAAATCACTTGGTCAGTTGATTCTGGGCAGGAATTTCTTTGGGATGAAACTGACCTTCAAGGCTTTCTTAAACGAGACCTGAACTTCGAGCATCTCAGCCAGCTCCTTTTCGACGGGGCGATTTTCGCTTGGGTTCAGGGGCGTTGTGAAATGGGGCCGCGTGCCTTGATGCATAGGTCTTTGATCGCCGAACCTTTTTCTGAGCATTCAAAGAATCGACTCAACGCAATAAAAGGTCGTGAATCATATCGGCCGATTGCGCCGGTTTGCCTGCAAGAAGATGTTTTTGACTATTTCGACGGGACGATTTCCAACGAACACATGCTTTTGCTACATAAGGTTAGGTCAGAAAAACTCAAAGCAGTCGTTCACGCTGACGGCACGGCTCGGGTTCAAGCTTTGGCCCCAACGCAGAATCCCAATGCCTTTAGATTGCTAAGGGCTTTCAAGCAGAAGACAGGTTTTGGAGTATTATGCAATACTTCCCTCAACTTTCGTGGCAAAGGATTCATAAACAGAGCAAGCGATGTTGCAATGTTCTGCCGGGAAAACAAATTGGACGGATTTGTCATCAATGACTTAATGTTCACTAACTTGACTTAGTGAACAGAATCTATCTAGTCGCTTGGACTGGACATGGAGATTTGCCAATCTTATCGCGTCGTTCTGGTATCGCACTATTGGGACTTTGCGTCCACTTTGGTCTAATTCCCAAGTAACACTGAGACGAATTGGATCGACTACGGACTCTTTAGTAACGAATCCCTCCTCTTCGCCATAGTCAGTGCCACCCAGAAACTGACCAAGAGACGAACCATCGAAAACAAACCCTAGATTTTCAGCATTGTGCGCGAAGCGTGCCCTACAGCCGACTTTTCCTACCAGGTCATCACAGATGTCGATCGCTTCGACAAATTCAGGCGGGACAACTGGCAAATAGTCAATAAACTCTTTGCCATACCGGACGGAAAACTTCCCAATTAGTCTCATGTCATCGATCTTTATGTGAGAATTTGCGGCGAACTCATCAGCCAGCTTCTCAAAAGCCTCTGCATTGGAAACATAGACTAATCCAGGTATGCAACGAAAGTCGTTATTGAATGTTGCAGCTATCCCTGAATAGCAATCGGCAAGCGAGCAGCGAGCGTTACTGACATCGTAAAACAACAAGTTATCGGTTTCTAACTGAATTACGTTCGCGTCATATTCTGTACAGCTCATTAGATCCATAAGAAATAGGAATCGCCTCCTAGTAAAAAGCCAATAATCCGTTTGGTCCTTATTCAGGTTCTTGATCCAATTATTGTGAGCTGCACTTTTCTCTAACGATTCAATTGGTATCTCGACAATCTTCAAGTCTTTGTCGATTGACGCTGAGTTAAGAGCCCGCTGCTCAGCCAAGACAATAAT
>JBCCEO010000660.1:0-4874 GCA_039030255.1 Planctomycetota bacterium
AAGAATGCCACAAGCACCCAGCCTGCCGTTTCAAACGCGTTTAAATGAAAGGATGCCTCCGGAGAAAAAAGGACCAAGATCCCAAGCAGCATAAGAGGCATTCCAGGCACGACAAACCACCAGCTAGTGCCGCGCGCAAAGCCCGATCGCTTCAGAAGGCTGAGTTTCGCCAAAGTAATCACAAGGACGATAGCAAAAATCCCCTTGTCGAGCAGATACAGAGTGAGCAGCGGAGCTTCGGGTATCAGCAACGCAGCCAGAATTGACAATATCGGCCCCCAGAGAAGCAGACAGAGGAACACAATGGACCCCAAAAAGAGATCTTTCCGCTTATCCATGAGCACCCTTTACTGAAAAGTGAATTGCTATTCACTTTTATATTTAAGGCTCTATGTCTAGTCAATGCGCAAATCAAAAACGATGGATGATTCTCAATTAGCACCGAAACAGGCTCGAAGCTTTAAGAGTCAACGCAAGATTCTCGACGCGACGTTGTCTTTGCTGGAAGAACAGCATTTTGAGAATGTGACGATTGCCGATATTGCAGCAAGCGCCGATATGGCTGTTGGCAACTTTTACAAACGATTCAAAAACAAGGAGGCTCTGTTGCCGCACTTGTACGCTGAGTACAACCTCCGATTCCGAGAATTTAGCGAGACGATTCAGGCGAACCCGACCGACGATCCATGGCTGAAAATCGTAAGTGAAACAGTGGCTTTCTTCGAAGCGAACAAAGGCATCATTCGTGCATTGCACTTACACAGTCGACTAAACCCAACGCTCGTTCCAATCGGAAGCACAACGTCACGTGCAGGGCTCTATCAGTCGCTCGAACAGCTCGTAACTCAGATCGGCTTAAATTCCGCCACGCGGAAGCGTCGCGCTCGCGCTGCTGCTCTGGTAATGGTTAGCACGATCACGGAGGCCATACTTTACCCCGAGATGACACCTCACGCCGCCTCTGGGCTGAGCAAGCGCCAACTAACAAGGGAACTTGTGGATGTCCTAAAAAGCTATTGCACATAAGTGCCTTTTCTGAGCATCTTGCAGCTTTGTTGACCGATTTTTCGTGGCATTGCCGCATAGCTCGCAGGTGAATCTGGTCTTGCGATCGCGACTTGAAGAGGCATTGAAACGTTTCTAATGCGTCAAGTCGCTCGATGTTGAGGCATCATAAAATAGCTCTGTCCAGTCGTAGTCGCTCCATTTCGATTTGAGACGATGTCGCACGATGACGGCCTCATGCTTTTGCGACACATAGATGAACTGCCCGAGGTTACCAATGGCACATTGGGCATGGTCGCCTGACTCTCTGAGATTCACCCGCCAACCAAGTCCATAGGCCCATGTTCGGCCATCCAAGTTCTTAGCCGGTTTCTCAGTTCCGACGGTTTGCATATCGTTAAACCAAGAACCGGGCAGTATTGCTGATGAGCCATCTCGACCACCGATTAGGTAGAGCAACCCGATTCTTGCCACGTCTCTCGCAGTTCCGTGGAACCCACTCTCCATTCTTTCGAGTCCTTTTTCATCAGTGGTCCAACCGCCTTCTTTTTCCATCAGAAGCGGTCTCCAGAGTTTTTGCTCAACCAACTTGGCGATCGTTGTCATCCGAGCTTTGCTCGCCCTGGTGCAACGTTCCGCTGAGAGCAAGTCGCGTATTGAATCAAGACTTGACCGTTGCTGGCTGATCAAGTAGATCCCGGACGAGATGCAAAAGAGCTTGATTCTCAAAGGGCTTGTGGAGTAAGCGTTCGGTCGTATCCAAAGCAGACAGTTTGGCAATTTCATCACTATAGCCACTACAGTAGATGAGGGGCGTTTCTGGGGCGATACGCCTGATTTCCTGAGCCATCGTGTATCCGGACATCCCGCTGGGCATGATCATGTCCGTAATGATGATGTCTATCTTGTTCTTCATGTGATGCCAAGTCTCAAGCGCCTCGATTCCATTCCCAGCTTGGATAATCTCGTAACCGTGAAGTCCAAGCAGCCTGGTAATTGTCTGACGAACATTTGGATCATCTTCTACAACTAAGACTGTCTCCTTTCCTTTCGGTAGTTCGACGTCAGGTTGATACTCAGATTTTTCGATTTGCTCAGCATCTCCAAACAGTGATACCGGCAGCATGATAGTAAATGTTGTCCCAACGTCGATTTTAGATTCGACGTCAATCCAGCCTTTGTGCTGACGAATAATTCCGAATGCGGTGCTTAGCCCTAGGCCAGTTCCTTTACCAATCTCCTTGGAAGTATAGAAGGGCTCAAAAACATTGGATAAAACGTCAGGTTCAATGCCACAGCCTGTATCGGTCACAGTAATCTGAACGTAATCTCCAGTTCTCAGGTTGATGTTATGGTCTGAAACTTCCGGAGAAACATGATGCTTTTGAAGCTTGAAGCTTAGTCTGCCACCGTGCGGCATGGCATCGCGAGCATTTACGGCCAAATTGACGATGACTTGCTCTAACATTCCCCGATCGGCTCGAATGCAAGGGACTTCTTCTTCAAAATCGCAGTCCAATTGAATGGACTCGCCAAGCAGTCTTTGCAGCATGTCCAGAAGGCCGCCAAGCAACTCCACCGGCCGTAAAACCCGCATGCTCATGATTTGTCGTCGCGAAAAGGCAAGCAACTGTTGCGTCAAGCTGGAAGCACGCTCTGCGGCATCTTTGATTTCGCACAAGGTGGTCGAAGGCTGCTGCTCAAATTCTTCTAGGTTTAGAAGTAGTTCGCTGTTGCACAGTACGACTGTCATTAAATTGTTGTAGTCGTGAGCAATTCCTGCAACCAATTGCCCGATGGATTCCATTTTCTGCATATGACGCATTTGGTTTTCCAGACGCCGCCGTTCTGACACATCCCGAGCAATGCATTGAATTTGAGGTTCCCCGGTCGCATCAGGCTGCATATAGACTGCCGACTCTAAGATGACATCCTCTGTTGTCGTTAGCTCAAATTCAGCTTTGGAATGTTCTTTTGATAATTGGGAAACAGAGGCGTTGAGGGTTTCGACGCTCTGTGGCGTGAGAAAGTCTGTGATTTGGCAGCCGACTAAGTCTGGTATCTTAGACCGAAGCACCCGGATTGTAGCTGGATTCGCTGTCACGAACTGTCCATCAGGACGAATCGAAAAAATTAATTCTCCCGCGTTTTCGATGAGTCTATTGAAACGTTCTGTTAGCTTCGTCCGAACCAGTAGTTCGTTATTTATTTGAGTGCGCTGATTGTTGACGGCGCGGCGAAGTGTGGACACCCATAAAACACTTGCCAAAACGAGGAATACTAGGCCTGCGACCAGTATCTGAGCGTATGTCGTATTCCACCATGGAGCTTGGCGAACGAGCTCGATGTTGGCTGTACTCGGGCAAAGCAATCGGAATGCCTGGGTGTCTCCCCAGCCGTCGTTGACAACGTCTAGCACTCCCTCTACCCGAATCGACGAACCATCGTGCAAGTTTGCCCATCGATTATCGGCGCCTTTTGATGACAAATCAGCAGAAAAGACAGTCCCATTGCTTTGCAATGATAAGCCCGGTGATACCGAATTTGCGTTGTTGCGAAGCAAAAGTGCTTCCAGTGAGACGAATTGTCCATCTAGCCCATTGTCGGTGATCTGAGCAACTGTAATCGGAAGTGGGTTCGGGAGAGTTGCCTCTCCACGTCTTCTCCAATCAATGGCCTGCAAGCGTTGCGAAGAGTCTAGGATTGGGTATCCGATCACGTCTATCTGATCGCCAACCTGTGGAGAATCCGGTCCTCGCAGACGCATTAAAATGCCTCGTCCACCCTCTTGGATTGCCACTTGTCCTGAATCGTCAGCATAAGTCACGACTCCCGAAATTCTTACATGATTTAAGCGTTCTTCTGCATCGGAATCGAATTTCAATAGATCTGAAATTGCGACTTTGGGAACTGCAAATGGATCGTCATTTGCTTCATTCAGAAACTCCACGTACTCGATACCCGGTATATGAAAATATACCCCAACGGCCTGGCGATTTGCGTTTGCCTTCGTGCCGCAAACTCCGGTAATTCTAATTTCTGAGCCGACCCAGTTCTTGCTTTTGAGGTACTTCACACCGGAACAAAGGACAGCTTGAAATGGGTAATCCCTTTGTATCCCCCGAAGATTCAATACTAGATTCTTCTGAGTTCGTTCAGCTGAAGCGACGGTAGCGGTGAGGCTGATCCATTGGCTGTCTTCCGCACCTGATAAGATTCGGGCTGCTGGTACTGTGCGAGGATCTGGCAATTTACCTTTTCCTATTCGCTGTACACGGCTGGCAATGACCATGGAAGAAAAGCCGCCGGGATCAGATTCTCCACGCAATAAGACACGTTCACCAAGGTGCACCGGTAATGCGCGGCTCTTTTCATTGACGTAGATGCCTCCGGTTTCGTCATTTATAAATAGATTGCGCCACACTGGGTCGTAATAAGTGACGACACCTCGTATCTCGACGGAGTATTTTTTGGCTGCCATTTCAGGCGTGAGACTGCGAACGGATTGCACCGTTCTCAATACGGGCAGCTCCGATCCTCGGTCGGTTGCTTCCTGATCGACTTTTAATGAAGGGCGGGCAGTTGCAAAGTCGAGCGAGAATTCTTCTTGATCTTCCGCTTTCCAAATGATTCCGACGGCATCAACTGAAGTTCCTGCGGTGAATTTCTGCTTCTTTTTAAGATTCACCGTGAGCTGGAGATCGCCATCGGACAACACAATCGACTCATCATCAGGTTGCGACTCAACTTTTCCGCTGAGCCCCACAAGCCGGTGATCTCGACGACTGTGAAATTCTTTTGCAGCCTCCGCTAGTTTAATTCTTGGTGCATCGAAGACATCGACCGGCCCACGTTCGAATACAGCCACG
>JBCCEO010000661.1:0-4864 GCA_039030255.1 Planctomycetota bacterium
CGAATCCTGTTACAAAAAATCTGCCCACGCCCGCCGCTAAGAATCGGCCGACAAAGAAAAGAACGCTTAGAAACACCAAGAGTAGCAAGGGTATCGTGAACCATCGCGGCATGTACTGGATCTTGACGAAGCCATGGTAGTAGTCCGTTGCCGACAAGGGTGATCGCAGTTCCCTGGGAAGTTGATCCAGGTTTGCGTCTACTTTGCCGACGACGTAGTAGGGCAGGTAGCCTCGACCAATCGGCGGAAGCACGTAGCGCGTGCCTTCGAATTGGAACGTTGTCTCAAGCGGCTCGTCGCCAACGAGTGTAGAGCCGATGGGGGGGCGTTCCAAAATATCGGCTGTCATCCAAACGATGGCCGTTCTGCCGGCGGTTTCTAGAGGTAAGAGTACATAATCCTCGACAGCTTTCGCCAACCAAATCAGCAACAACAGCGTTACAAGAGGAGGAGCGATAATGGAGCAACCGCGCCATATCGCTCGTTGTAGCGAAGAGCGCTGTGGCTTCTTGGTTTCGTCTTTCCCACTCTGATCCATCTAACTTTGATCCACGTCTTTTTCTGGCTTTGAGGTTTCTTTCGCGCCTGTCCCGCGGGCAGCGACGCAAACAGTGATTCGGCGAGCCCCCGCCCGGGCTAGCAACTTGGACAACTCCGCACAGGTTGCTCCACTAGTGAGTACGTCGTCGACGAGTAAAACGTGCGCATCTGCTATTCGAGATTGTGCCTTTATACAAAAGCAGTCTTTGACATTCTTGGGTCTTTCGCTCCAAGCGAGCATTCCTTGCTTTCCGGTCCGACGGATTCTGCGGATAATGCCGGGAAGATAGTCCCATCCGCTATGCAGTGCAAGGTGTTTCGCGAGATCGCCAGCTACGTCTGCCGCACCCAAAAATCCATGTGTCCAGTGGTTTGGGACGGCCACCACGATGGGAGATTCAGCTTTGTCTTCTGCGTTCGATTCCAGCTCCTTGATGTCCATGAGTTGTTCCGAAATCAGCAGTGCAATGGCTCGCCTTAGAACGTCGGCATGGGGGCGTTTCATCTGGATGACGACATCGCGTAGTTCCTCTCGATAAGGCCCCAGGGTGCGCACTTCGGCAAACTTCCATCCTTGCCCACGACAGCGTATGCAGTCGTCATTAGGCAGTACGTCAGGCAAAGGAGTTGCGCAGTGAACGCACCGATGGCTATCGGATATCAGCTTGGATTCACAATCCCGGCAGAACGGAACGGTCCGCCCCGGGGCAAGTGCGCGGCAAAGCAGGCATTCGGATGGGAAAAAGAACTCGCCCAAGGCCTCAAAGGTGTCTTTGACTGTCTCGTTGGGGGCCATATTGCTACAGCTGCGCTGTTTCTTGAAATTCGCGAATCGGAGATCTAACTGTTTTAAGCAGGGCAATACGTCAGTCCTGTTTATACCACCAAGGACTTCTGGTGTGTTGACCCTATAGCTGTGATTCGGTTAGTCTTGAATCGTTATCCGCCCAAGGACATTTAGTTTCATGCCATTTTCAAGACTTCGCGACGAAGAAATTGTTCGACTGCGGCCTGACGTGGAACGACCAGAGCCGACCTCGCAACCGATGGCTGTGGAATTGGAAACTGAGATGCAGCCCGGCGGGCAGGCCCAGGATGGAGTCGCACTGTTTCTGGTTGGTAGCGAGTGTCGATTCCGTTGTGTGATGTGCGATCTTTGGAAATACACGCATGAGGGGCCAACGCAAGTTGGAAGCATCCCCGAACAGATCGAATCTGCTCTAAGCACTCTGGGTGACAGGGATTTGCGATGGATCAAGTTGTATAACGCCAGCAATTTTTTTAGCCAAACCAATGTGCCCAAGCAAGATTTGGGACGCATTGCTGCCTTGTTGTCGCGTTTTGAGCGAGTTATCGTCGAGAATCACCCGAAATTGCTCAGTGATAGTATTTTGGATTTCCGCGATCGCGTTGATGGACAGCTAGAAATCGCGATGGGCCTGGAATCGATTCATCCTCAGGTTATGCCGCTGCTCAATAAGCGGATGACCTGTGAGGATTTTCGTCATGCCTGCGAATGGCTGAAGGGACGGGCGCTGGATCTGCGCGCTTTTGTGCTCTTGCAGCCACCGGGCTTGTTTGGGCAGGCTGCCGTGGAGTCATGTTTGGAAACGATTGATTTTGCCGCAGATTGCAAAGTCGATCACATTAGCGTGGTTCCGACGCGTTCCGGCAACGGAGCCCTGGAATACTTGACGGAACTGAGGCAGTTTTCACTGCCCGACATGCAAGAATTCGAGCACGTTATGCGAAGTCGGGTCGAAGAAACCAACTACGTGCTCACCGCGGATCTCTGGGATTGGGAAAAGATCACAGGTGCCTGTGAGCACTGCCGCGAGCCAAGGCGGAGCGCGATGCATAAGATGAATTTGACGCAACGCGTTGCTGTGTCAGAGTCGTCCCTATGCAATTGCACTCCCAATCCCTAGAACCTGTTCCCGAGATCTGATCCCTAGAACGGGCTTATCAGTTCTACGTAACCAGCCCCTTCGTCACCATCATGAAGACGTCTTCCAACGTAGGTTCCTGGTCATTGAAGCTACGCATCGGAATGCCTTCCGAAATAAGCCGATTCATGATTTCTGCAAGCTGTTCATCGTCAGCTTCGAGTTCGGCTACGACGCGATCGCCGTCGATATCGATGTCCCGCAATTCAGGGCAAGAACGCAGAATCGAAACTCCGGCTTCCGCCTTGTCATTAAAACGGATGTCCACAACACGATTGCGGCGGATCTGCCGGTAAACGTTTTCGATGGGGCCGCTCATTAATAGCTGGCCACGTTCGATAATTCCGATCGACGAGCAGCAGTCGGCTAGTTCCGAAAGGATGTGGCTACTGATGAGAATCGTCTTTCCCATCCGCTTTAGTTCTTTCAGCAATGCCTTGACCTCGATCCGAGCGCGAGGATCAAGGCCACTGGTGGGTTCATCAAGTATAAGAACCGGAGGATCGTGCACCAAAGTCTTGGCCAAGCATAGGCGTTGCTTCATGCCGCGGGAAAGTCCGTTGACAAAATCATCGCGTTTATGACCAAGATCCAGCAACTCGAGTACATCAATGATGACTTGCTTACGTTGCGTCCGACCGATCTTGTAAGCAACCGCGAAGAAGTCGAGAAACTCCCAGACTTTCATGCCATCGTAGACACCGAAGTCGTCAGGCATGTAGCCGATACTTCGGCGGACGGCCATCGGATCCTTGTTGACGCTATTGCCATTGACTACCGCATCGCCGCGAGAGGCCTTGAGCAACGTTGCTAGGTAGCGAATCGTGGTACTCTTGCCCGCACCGTTCGGACCAATGAATCCAAACATCTCACCCGCTTCGATTTTGAGCGTTAGAGATTGCACGGCCGTAAAGTCGCCGTAATCTTTTCCAAATTCGAACAACTCAATCATGAATTCTTAGTACCTACTGATCTTCTTTTTCTGCGGGTGAATTGCTCGACGCGTCATCTTCGATTGCCGATTTGTCAAAGTCCTCTGCTTCGGCCGGTGCCTCAGTTTCTGGAGTTGTCTTTCCCTGGGAAGCTTCTTTCTCGGCTGCTGCTTTGTTCTCGACTCCTGCTTCGTTCTCGACTGCTGCTCCGTTCTCGGCTGCTGCTTTGTTCTCGGCTGCTGCTTTGTTCTCGACTGCTGCTCCGTTCTCGGATTGCGCTTCAGGGGTTTCTTTCTTTTGTTCGGAAGCTTCGTCAGCACCTTGTTGCTGCTTCGTCTCCGACGCCGCCGCATCGTCGATTGCTTCAGAATCTTCGTTGCCGGCAGCATCTTCCGGCTTGTCCTGATCGGAGCCCTTGCGCAGGTTATCTAGTTCCTTGTCTAGGTCTTCAACACTTGGGCGGAAGGGCTTGCCGGAACTCTTAATCACTGGGTCTGGAGTGATTTTGTCGCTTAAAGTCATCGGTGTTAGGTGGGCGACAACGATGCATCGCCCATCGTATTGGTCTTCGCTTGGGTCGATTTCTAACTGACTTAAGCGATCGTTGGTGAAAGCAAAAAGCCGATTTTGCCCCGGCCATAAAGGTGTTTTGCGAACGATTGCATCGAGAACACCACCTATCCAAAGTGCGTCGGTTTCCGATGCTTCGTCCAATTGCTCCGGTCTCCTGGATTGAGTAATGGGATTTTCTTCCCATTTTTCCCAAGGGTTTTCGCCGATGCTTCTGAAAGTTAGTGTGGCGGTCTCTTGAGGATTTAGCTCTCCCACCCAAGCTACTTCTAATCTGCGATCTTCCAGGCATCGGACCAACAAGGCGCCTTCCAAATTCACCACGGTATCATTCTTGAGAGCAGGCTTGCCACCCTCGCCACGACTGCCCAGCCGCAGACCTCCTTGCAGATCCACCATTTGTTCGGAATGCACCATTTCTGTAGAACTTGAGTAGACAGTGAGTGGTTCCAATGTCACTCCATCCGCCCGACCATAATTGGTGCTTAATTCTCGTTGCGTCGAGCCGGCTCGGCGAAGTTGCCGAGAGTAGTCGCCCAGCGGCAAAGCGACGCTGTCGTTTTCCGGAAACTGAATCGAGTAATTATCGGACAGCGATGTGTACAGTGCCAAGTATTGGGTCAAATGGCCGCGCGGATAGTCTTGGTGCAACTCCAGGACCGCGATTTCGGTTGTACGCCGAGCAAATCCGATATCGAGTCGAGCCACTTTGGTGACAATGATGGCTCCAGCCAACGCCATGATCGGCGCGGCAATCCAGGCAAATTCTAGTCTGCCAATGAGTTTGAAGAACATCCAATTCAGTGGAACCAACAGCGCCAAATAGCCTGCCAGCAGATACATGATCGTTTTACGTGAAGGCAATTCGATGCCAGC
>JBCCEO010000662.1:0-4844 GCA_039030255.1 Planctomycetota bacterium
CGATCACAGTCTTCCAGTCGTTGCTGAATCAACTGCAAGAGTTCATCGTCTTCCAAATGCCCGAACTCTTCGTACTCAATGACCTTTCCGACAACCACGCGCATTGGGTGACGCAGCGGCAGTTTGGCTCCACGTGGTAGAGCTTCGAAAGCTCCGGTGATTGCAACCGGAATCAGCGGAACTTTGGAGCGTTTGGCAACCGCAATAAAGCCTGGCTTGAGTTTGGCCAGTTTACCGTCGGAGCTGCGCGTACCCTCAGGAAAGATCAAGACCTTCTCGCCTCGCTTGAGTCGTTGCAGTGTTTCTTTAAGTCCAGCCAGTCCACTTCTGTCTCGATCGAGTTCGATGGCGTCCAGCAGGCTAATGATGGTGCCAAAAATTTTGTTATTGAAGAGCGTTCGCCGAGCTAGATAGTTTAGGCGTTCGTTAAAGGTAATACCGATCAGCACTGGATCGAAGTGGCTTTGGTGGGAACTAAGGATCAGCCCTCTTCCGGCGCCGGGAATATTCTCGCGGCCATAGCAACGGGCATTGAATAAGAAGACGCCGAGATATTGTGAGAATAGCCGCACAAGGAAATAGAAAGCACGCTTGACGAAACTTCGTTTCAGTGGGGCTTTGCGTCCAGATTCTTTTCTCCCTCGTTTCTTGCCCGCGCGCTCATCCCGTGGCGAAGCCTTAGCCTTGGTTGCAGGCTCGTGACTAGCCGATTGTTCGGGCGGAGTCACTTCACCAGGACTTTCTTCCTGGTTAGTTTTTTGTTCGTCGGGTGAATTGGTCATCGCGTTGTTTTACTAGAGCGAATTACAGGGTGCCGATCCAAGGTCAGGTTCTAAGGAATGTTTCAAGTCATGGCTAGCTACTAGTCCGCCGAATGCCCCAACAGGGCCAAACGTTTTCGTTCGACTCGGATTGCTTCGAATTCTGACTTGAAGTTTAGAACCTAACCAGTTTTATCTCGGGCCAGCTCGAGCAGGTGCTGCACCACGTCTTCCAAGGACAATCCATCCGTGTTGACCTCGACTGCATCTTCGGCTTGACGCAATGCTCCAACGGGCCGTGCGTGGTCGTCGGAGTCACGCTGTAGCTGCTGAGCAAGCACTTGTTCGTAAGTCATGTCGATTCCGCGTTCTGCCAGTTCTTTCATTCTGCGGCGAGCACGTTCTTCGGGACTTGCCACAAGAAAAATCTTACACGGAGAGTCGGGAAATACCTCGGTTCCTTGATCACGACCTTCCGTCACAACGTTTCGCCCTTGGGTCCATTTTCGCTGCAATTCCGTCAAGGTGCTGCGCACTTCGATATTGTCGGCAATCAGGCCAATTGCCGATGCAACTTTCGGTGTTCGGATTTCCTGTGAAACGTCCTCGCCATTGATCTTCGCCGTTGTTCCATGGATTTCAATCGTCAGGGACTCGGCCAAGGCTGCTATTCGAATCGAGTTGCTGAGCGAGATTCCGGCTCGGAGTACTGCCAAGGTCACGCAGCGGTATAGGGCCCCCGTGTCCAGGAAGTCGTAGCCAAGTTGTTCGGCGAGTCGTCGAGCGACGGTACTCTTACCAGCCCCAGCAGGGCCATCGATGGTCACGACAATCGAATTGGATTCTCCCGTCAAGAATGAATGCTCCTGATAAAAGCCATGGGCTATAGTCTCAAATTCGCAGTAAAGCGACTGTCGTTAGTGCGCTTATTGTTCTGATGCGTAGCCGATCGCGGCGCCTACTAGCAAGCCACCTAGGTGAGCGAGGTCAGCGAGTTTCCAGTCGGGAATGATGTCGGCAAGACCGACAACGATTAGGCCAATTGTGATCACGATGAAGGGAAATGGAACCATGATGCCGTGGGACGGATTGATACTAGTTCGAATCCAGACGTAGCTAACTAAACCACATGTTACACCGGATATGCCGACAAAGAAGGGACTCCCCTGCAGCGACATCGGCATCAGGCCTTGTAGAAGATTGGGGACGACTGCAAGCAGCAGCACCAACAGCGCAAACCTGGGCGTATCGACCCACCTTTCCACAATCCGCCCAAAAGAAACTAGAACGAACATATTGATCGCCAAGTGAAAAATGTCACCGTGCAATACACACGGCGTGATTGCGCGCCAAATTTCTCCTTGCTTGAGGCTCGCAGCCGGATCTTCCTCGGATTCAACGAAATCCTTGAAGGAAACAAAGCTGAAAGTCTGGTAGATCTGAGCTCCTAAGCTTCCAGGGGCCGGTCGTCCAAAGTTACTGAGCACACCTATAGCAATGCAGATTATGACAAGTGTTAGAGTCAAAGGCGGGATGCGGCCTCCTTGAATTCCAGGTCCAGCAGGGCTGCGTTTGGATGCTTTCTGGAGATTTTTTTGATATTCGGCTTTCGCCTTTTCTCTCTCTAGCAAAATCTGCTGAGCGTCCATCAAAGCCAACTCATACTTGGCGGCTCCTGGATCTTTTTGAAATTTCTCAAGCTCCTCATTCGCTTGAACGAGTTTGTCTTCTTCTCGCACCCAGACTTCCCACTGATCGTCCGAGGACTCAAGCTTTTCAATGTGCGTATCAATTCCCGTTGTAAGGAGATACGCGACAAACTTTTCGGCCGCACTTTTTCCTTCGATTTCTGTGAGAATTCGCATAAGCTTTTGGGAATGTGGGTCTGAGGGATGTCCGAGGGAATCTGCAAAAATGGGAGATTGTTAAGCCCACGCGAATGCATGCAATCCAAGTTCTCGGCGGGCGGCTAGCTCGCCACGGATCGATAGATGCAGGAAGCACTGGCCGTTGCGAAAGCGCATCATAGTCGATTGAGAAGAAAACGAAGAGCCCTCTGATTCATGGCAATCTATGCCATTATCGGTGAAACGAGACCTTAGTCGCAGGTATTGCAAGATTCAGGGGGATTCTGCTGCTTTGGACCACGCCTGCAAGGCTTTAGAAAGTGAATGTTGGACTTGCCCCTTCGTGAGTACTGGATCGAAGCCGAATTCTTGGGCTCGCTCCAATCGAATGGTATGAACGTGCGAGCCAAAGGCGGATTTGGCTTGCAAGCGAGTCACTGAATCTAGGTGCTTTGCGATTTCCGGCAAGTCATTCAACGAGATCGCCGAAAGATCGACAATTGCGGCGATAGGGTCAGCTCCTCCCGGTTCAACTTGCCATTGCCATTTGCTGGTGACGAGAATTTCCAAGTCCAAGGATTCGGCGAGGCCGCGAATCACTGGGACGAAGAACAAATCTTTCGTTACCAGAAGTACATATTCTGCTTTATCCATCACAATGCGCTTGGTCCTTCGATTCCGTCCAGTGTCAGTGCGTTTTCGGTCGGTAAGACAAAAATCTTGCCGTCACCAATTGCGCCTTCGGAGCCAGTTCGCGAAGCATTTTGAATTGCATCCACCGCACTCTCCAGTAGATCGTCATTCACCCAGACTTCTATTGCCAACTTGCGGAGCATGCTCACTTTGTATTCGATTCCGCGGTAAGTAGCAGTTTGCCCGCGCTGTCGACCATAGCCTTGAGCATCACAAACGGTAAGTCGACTAACCCCTACTTGAGTCAACGCAGTTCGCACCGCATTTAACTTGGTGGGTTGAACAATAGCTAAGACTAGTTTCATAAGGCTACAAATCGTATCGTCTGAAACGACGTTCGGCTCATCATGAGTATCGGAATCGTTGCACGCGATTGTTTCCGGTGTCCAGAACGTGAATATTTCGCTTCGAATCGAAAACAACTGCCCAAGGATCCAGGAACTGCCCTGCACCAGACCCAGCACTGCCCCAGCATTCTAAGGATTCTCCATCTCGGGAGAAACGCTGTACGCGATGGTTGCCAAATTCGGCCACAATCAGTGTACCGTCTTCATCAAAGTCCATGCCGTATGGCGTTTTCAACTTTCCAACGTCGCGCCCCAATTCGCCCCAAATTTTGACGAGCTCCGGTTCCTTTCCGCTCACGTCGAACACTTGAATTCTGTGGTTACAAGCGTCAGCCACCCAGAGCAATCCATCCTCATCGAACAGCAAAGCCTGAGGGCGAGCAAACTCGCCCGGTTTAGATCCTTGAGAGCCCCAACGCCGAATATAATTGCCTTCCGGATCGAATTCCTGAATACGATCGATCTGGCCGTACTGTCCAACGAAAAAGTGGCCACGAGCATCTTGTGTGACGTCGGTAACGAAGTGGAATTGCCCGGGTTCGTCTCCGTTTACTCCGCCAATCGATTTTGTTTCGTCGCGCGTCCCATCGGGCTCATAAAAAAGGACGCGATAGTAGTGAGTGTCGGCAACCAGTAGCTGGCCGTCATTGCTCCAGCCCAGGCCGGTTGGCCTACCTTGTTTGATCATCGGAGTCCGCCAAGTTCGTATGAAAGCTCCTAGCGGATTTTTATCATTGAGCGGCTTACCCACATCTTCGCTCTTGGCGTCAAAGACGTGGATCCTGCCGGTCTTGTCCACAATAAAAAGCTCATCGTCCGGACTCATCACCATCGCTCGGGGCTTCATGAACCGACCATCGGAAAGCCCCCTTCTTCCCCAGATTAAATCAGGCTCGTAGGATCCCTCCGCATTTTGAATACAGCCGCTAAGCATCGGTGTTGCCAAGCAAGCAGTCGCAACGCCAGCGCAGGATCTCATAAAGCTACGTCTTGTAGCGTTCTGATCCGTTTCGTGGCGTTGGTTGCGTTTACTTTGCCGCTTGGGCCGTGTTTCGAAGTTCATCTTTTAGCTTTTCCAAATGGATCTTCTGGAATACAGCATCGAGATTTGCCTATCTGTGAAAGGAACTCTATTCATAGTATAGTGCGGTTCCCTCCTCGACGTCCAATTGGCCTTGCATTCTCGATATTTCCCC
>JBCCEO010000663.1:0-4843 GCA_039030255.1 Planctomycetota bacterium
AAAATAGGTCGGCTGGAAAAGTAACCAAACAACGTAGAGCTTAAAACCACCAACGGTCAGACCCAACAACGAAGAACGACCGGCCTGAGATTGCCAAAATGAATTCTTTGATTCAGCCGACGTCTTTGACTCTCGCGCCTGAATTTGTCGCTCTCGTTTCTTGGATCTCTTTGGCATCGACAGAATACGGACCAAAAATATTTACAGTAATTTATGGGGCAATGTGGCGGCTCAGGCTTAACCACCGCCTAACCTTTCCATTGCAATCTTCACTAGCGATCAAGCATACTAGTTTTTCGGCTATAGTTTAACCTGAGCACGATCTTGAACTGGCAGCAGGATGGAAAGCCAAGCACAGGCCTTGGTTGCAATAATTTCAATACCAACGAGAACAGCCGATAATGAATGGCCCAGCAGTTCAACATCTCGCTTCGTGGCAAACGAGTCATGGACTGTTAATGGCAATTGCTCTTCTGATTTTCCTGGCTGGTTGCAATCCGAAGGAATCAGGCGATACGGAGTCTGATTCGAACAACGGAAGTACAACAGAGCTTGAACAACCTAGCGACACCGTCGGGACAGCCAGCGAAAACAGTTCATCGAATGGCATCAACGGTTCGACCAATCCCAGTTCACCGCCTTTTCAACCACCGCCGCCGCACGTTGTTGGACCAGAAGAACAGCGAGTATTAGACCAACTCCCCAAGTCGACCCTATCTGCGGTCGAATCAGCGAGCCAAATTGAAGAGTTGCCAACGGCTGGCGTCCAGCTACTGGAAGAAGGCAAGGCAATAGCCCAGATCGCGGCTGAGAATTTCGAAAACATCGCGCTGACGAAAAATTTGCAAGCTAGGTTTCTTGTCGACTTTGGCGAGCCTGATTCGGCTCGCGAGATTTGGCTTCAAGTCATCGAACAAGATTCCAAAAACATCACCGCAATCGAGGGACTTCAAAGCATTGCCAAGCAGCAAGGAGAATTTGAACTTGCGGTCCAGTACAGCAGGCTGGCCGTCGAGGCCGCCCCAAGTGATCCAAACTATGCACTAGAACTTGGAATTGCTTTGCTCGATGCGGCCGAATTGGAAGAGTCGAAAAAAGTACTCGCCTCCGTGGCAGAACGCTATCCCATGAATCCCGAAGCGCACGTCGAACTTGCGTGCGTTCTTTTGCAGAAAGATGAACTCGAAGCGGCGAAATCACATTTAGAAACAGCTTTAGAGCTTGCACCTAACCAGCGTGCGATACACTTGGAATTGGGAAAGACCTACAGCCGGCTTGGAAAACGCGAGGAGGCAAAAAAACACTTTGACGAACACCGTCGTCTGCAAGCTGAATTCGCAAACCAAGACACACTTGCCCGACAAGAATACGATGATGCAAAGCAGAACCGAATTGATGTAGCAAAGCTCATCACTGACATCGCCCGCGTGTTCCTAGAACAGAGATATTTAAAGGCCGGAGAAGTTCTATTGCAGCGGGCCTACGAACTTGATGATCGCAACTTCGACTGCCGACAGCTGCTTGGCATTCTTCATCAGCAACGCGGCGAATTCGAGCAAGCCATCGCCTATCTCAAGGAAGTTGCCGTGCTATTCCCAGAACAATTCGTTGTATCCCGTGACATCACGCTACTTTATCTTCAGCAAGGCAAGCTGGCCGAAGCAGAAAAGCAGCTCGTGTTGTTCTCGGAGCAAAACCCAAAAAACTTGGACGCCCATGTTGCCATTACTCAGTTTTTTATGACACAGGTACGCAAACCAGACCAAGCCATTCGCTTTGCTGAAAAAGTCTGTGAGATTCAGGTCTCACCTCAAGCCTTTTTATTGCTTGCTTCGGCGCAAGAATTCGCTGGCAATTCTGAGCAAGCAGCAAAAACTCTGGATCGTGCTATCGTGATGGATCCAGGCAATCCGCAATATGAGCAAATGCAACGTATGCTCCGGGAACAGGCGAAAAACGCTCAGCCTTAGAATATTCTCATCCTAGTCCACAACCCTCGTCACCCACCAACAATACATGAGAATACGCTATCGCATACCTCCCCTACTCGCCGTTGCATGCTCTCTCGTTAGTACGATTATGCTTGCTCCGATTTCTGTTTCCCAAGATGCAAACGCTTCCTTGGATGCAACCATATCTATGTCGGACGTGAGTGCGACTTCGGGCATCAACTTCAAACATTTCGATGGCAGCAAGGGCGAATTCTTTATCATTGAATCTCTTAGCGCTGGAATCGCATTATTCGATTTTGATGGAGATGGCGATGATGATTTGCTATTGCTCAACGGCGCATCGCTGGATGGCTTAAAAGGGATGCCCAACAAAGAATCCCCCGAACATTCAAACGCCCTGTATCGCAACGATGGCGACTTTCAATTTACCAACATTACAAATCAATGCGGCTTAGGCGATCTAGGTTTTGGACTTGGTGTTGCTGTCGGTGACTATGACAACGATGGTGCCCCAGATGTGTTCATCAATAATGGTGGAGCCAATGTTCTGTACCACAACAATCTCGATGGTACTTTTTCCGCCACTCCTGTTCCCGTCAGCTTGCAGGAACAACGCATCGGCGCAGGGGCGAGTTTCCTGGACATTGATCAGGATGGCGATCTAGATTTGTTTGTCGCCAACTATGTTCGGGAAGACTTCAAGAATCACAAAGTGCATTATTTCAAGGGCCTGCCCGACTATCCGAGCCCGCTCAGTCTCCCGCCAGAAGCGGATCAACTTTTCGAGAATCTAGGCGATGGAACATTCCAAGACATCTCCGATGCATCACAGATTACGGAATTTTCCGGTCGCGGAATGGGCGTCCTGACGTTTGATTTTGATGGGGATGAGGACATCGACATTTTTGTCGCCAACGATTCAGAACAGAATTTCCTCTACGAAAATATAGGCAACAATAAGTTTCAAGAATCCTCCTTGATCGCGGGCTTGGCCTACGACTACAAGGCAAATCCACAAGCATCGATGGGTGTGGATTTACTGGACTTGGATGCAGACCGCCAGTTAGACCTTTTCGTAACGTCCTTCTCACGTGAGTTCGCAACTTACTATCGCAATGATGGAGGAGGTTTCTTTGTCGATCGGACTCTGCAAACAGGCTCCTCCAAATCGACTTTCTCCGATGTAACTTGGGGAGTTGTTGCCGGAGACTACAACAACGACGGATCTGTTGATGTCTTTGTTGCAGCAGGTGACCTAGACGAGCAAAACAGCTCGCGGGGCGGAACAGGCAGTACGGGTTATCGGGCTCAGAATTTCATGCTGCAAGGCTCCAACGATGGAAAGTTAAAGGACCTGGGCGATGGATGGGGCGAGGCAGCGAAATCCAAAGAATCTAGTCGCGGCGCCGGCTCTGCAGATTTAAATCGCGACGGCCAATTGGATTTGGTCGTGCTCAACTCTCGAAAAGGTGCGCAGATTCTCAAAAACGACGGCGCGTCGAAGAACTTTCTTCGAATTCGACTAGTAGGTACAAATAGCAACCGAGAAGGACTGGGGGCTGTGATTTCAATCACCCAAGGCGGGTTCACCCAATCGACGCAAACCCGCTCGAGTCACAGTTACCAAAGCGAAAGTTCGCACATCCTGCACTTCGGATTGAAATCAGATAGTGAAGATGTCGAGGTCATCGTGAGGTGGCTAGGTTCGTCGATGGATTCCAAACGGACTTTTCTACCCGGTCAGAGTGTCACGATTATCGAAGAGTCTCAGGAGTAGCCCGCGCGATGAAGAATGTGCTACTCCCCTTCATTATCATTCTCGTCGCTCTCGCGAGCTTCGGCCTTTGGGTAGTCCTGACCGCACCCGATGTCCAACTAGACGAACCCGATCGGGAGTCACCTACAACCGAAACTGTTCCATCGGAATATCATCCCACCAAGCTTTCCCAAGAAGAATCGGCTTACGGTTTTCAGACCATGGTCGACCCCCAGCGAAACGTCACCACGCTCGTTCATCCCAACTCGCCATGCTGGCTGGAGTTGCCAAATCCAAGCACTGCACCTAGCCAAGATGCCGCGCCTAAGGCAACCGATTTCGTGGGACCCGAATCTTGCGCAAAGTGCCACCCCAAGCAGTACGAAGGCTTCGTCGAAACCGCACATGCTTCGACTTCCAGCCTAGCTTCGCAGGAGACCATCGATGGTCCATTTAGTGCGAGCAACAATAAAATCACCACAGTGCATCCGGATTTAACATTCCAAATGCTGCGCGAAGGCGAACAGCATTTTCAGCAAATTCAATTTAGGCAGCTCTCGCGGAAAGTTCCATTTGATATCGTCACTGGATCGGGCAAGTCGGCGCAAACCTATTTGTTCTGGGAAGAAGATCGGCTTTACCAGATGCACATGAGTTATTTCAAGCCACTGCAAAGCTGGATCAACAGCCCAGGTTATCACGAGGGTACAGCTTGGTTTACCCGCGAGACAATTCCAAAGTGTGTCCAGTGCCATATGACTTATATGGAATGGAAGCCCGGCACGGCGAATGCCTATGTGAAAGCTGCAACAATTTTTGGCGTAAGCTGCGAGCGCTGCCATGGCCCAGCCCGGGCCCATGTAGAGCATCATGAGCAAAATCCTTCCGACAAGACCGCGCGGCATATCGCCAATCCTAGCAAGCTAGAACCAGAACGTGCGAACGATGTTTGCGCTCAGTGCCACCTGGGAACGGCCCAGCCGCTTCAAGCCCCGTTTAGCTTTCGGCCCGGAGACGAGTTGTCAGCCCACTTCCATGTGTTCCCAGAGGAAGAAGGAAAAGGACAAGTCCACACATCGAATCAACTCCAGCGCATGAAGCTCAGCAAGTGTTTTCTCGAGAGTGAGCGGATGAC
>JBCCEO010000664.1:0-4834 GCA_039030255.1 Planctomycetota bacterium
AGTACAAATTCGGGAGCGATAAGATCTCGTGCAGATCGGTTCTCACGCAGTATCTTTTCAAATGTCATAACGGGTTCGTTCTGAACGGCAGTTCGTATGCCGTCGTAATCCTTGATTAATCGTGGGTCCGGCATTAGTGTTTCCAAGCCTTCGAGTCCCAACCAGGAGACAACGAAGTCAGTGGCAAAGACGGAGCTTGCGGTTTTGTTGTCGGCTGAAAGAATTCGACGTGCGTGCATAAGCAACTTGTCTTGATCGAACAATAATTCTTTTCCAGCAGCTTGCAACAGCTCGTCATCGGGCGCACTTGATCGCAAAAAATAGGACAAGCGACTTGCAAGTCCATAATGGTCGAGAAGACCATCTTGCCTTTCGTTGTCAAAAGCACGAAATAGAAACCTGGGCGAGAACAGTATGGAGCGAATCGCGAGATGATACGCATCATCCACGTTTGCACGTTCGTCCATAACGATTTGCATCAACTCCACGATCTGTTCCAACTCACGTTGTTTAACAGGACCACGAAACGCCCTTTGCATGAAGGGCCTGAGAACACGCTTCCAATTATTCGGGTCTTCAGATCGACCAGACGCACCAAGAAACTCTTCTGCTCGTTTTTTTGCGGCGATTGAGTCGCCTTCTGCTTCTACTGCAAATGGCCCTTCCACGATTATTTCGTTTATCGCAATGTATGGACCGTTCTCAAAGTATTTGTAGACGAGAGTTTCCCCCGTCAGTACGCTATTGCCGCTGTATTTGGTTGCTATTTTCTCAAGCAGCTTCGGGTCGTCACGCAATGTTTTGACATCCAGATCTGACTCGGCCATGGCTTCTTGGACCCGCTGCCATCCGCTACCCCCACGAGCCGGCTCGCCTATCTTGCTCCACGCGGCCGCTAGCGGAATATCATTTTTGAAGAGTTCGAGTAAGAACCTGCGGAATAGCTTCTTGTCGTCGTAATTCAATGGAGCGTTGCTGTAACGAAAAACAAGCGTATGTGATTTCGGAATGCGCGTCTCAAACTCTATCCACTGCTGTTCGCTCCCGTTGGACTTGAGTTCAAACTCTCCCAAAAGTTTCTTTTGTTTCCTCCCATTTGGATCCATCGTCGAGACTTCAAGTTTTTGTTCAACTTCAGAAACTTCAGCCGTTCCCGTTACTCGTACGCGGACTTTATAAGAACCGGTAGCCGGAGAGACGAACTTGGCAGGCCAAGTTGAATTGCGACGTTCATTGCTGCCACTGGAAGCAAGCCGCATGGAACCATCGATTAGGCAAGCCGAAGAGTAGCTGATGACCAGGTCTTCCGGTGCGATCCTATGCGACGAGACTTTTGGGCGCATTGTGGCAGCCGGAAAGTACTGATCCGCAACGAGATGCGCGGTGTCAAAAAGAGCTTCCATATGAGCGGGCGCAAGATCCATACCTGCAGAAAGGTTGTCAAATCCATCCGTTCTTGTATCGGGAGGAAAATTCGTCGGCAACTCGAAGTCAACTAATCCAGTCAGGTCCCGAATTGAGTTCCGTAGCTCGCGATTACTTAACCTTCTTAGGTAGGTACCGCCAATTGGGCCGTGGCTGACCAACTCGGCATTCAGCCAAGCTAAGAATGATTCAAGGTCCTTCGCACCGGGACGGGGCTCGTCGCTCGGTGGCATGATTCCTCGCCCTACCACCTCGAGGACTTGCTCCCAATGGAAGGATTGCTCGCGCCTGCTTAGGTCGATCGAATCCAAATTCAGAGATAGTTCAGCGGCGGGTTCGGTCTCGCTATGACAGTCTGTGCAATGCTTGGACAGAAATGCCTGCACTTTAGCCGGGATGGGTTCCTCGGCCCGAGCAAGCAAGGTCAAAAGAGTAAAAAGACTAACGACCGTAAAACAGACCCTGCATTTCGTTGGTAGATTCATGGTTTACAGACCTCTCCATCTAGCAAGAGAATCAGAGTCTCAGCTCCAGGCTGAGATCCCGTGCTTTGCACCCGAGAATGAATCGACTTCCATCCCGAAGCGTTGCATGATGGAAAGGTAGACGTCGCCAAGGAGAAGTTCATCGCCGGGCTTAGCTCTTGCAGGATTCTCAGCACCAGATTTCTGAGTTGCAGAAACGTGACAGCCGTGACCAAGGCCAGCACCTGCTACTAGTGTAGGCAGGTTGCGATTCGAATGGCGACTGGCATCGCCCATGCCTGTACCAATCAAGACGACGGTTGAGTCAAGGAGTGGTCTTCCTTCGCTATCTTTGCTTTCTTTCAAGTTGGATAAGAAGCGGGCAAAGCAGCGAATATGTTCGGTTTCGACACGCACTAGATCGCGAATCAAATCAGGGTCATTACCATGGTGAGATAATGCGTGGTAGCCTGCTCGAAGGGTGCGTCCATCCAATGTAAAGACTTGTCCGAGACCGGCAATGAAAAGCGTCGCGACACGCGTTGCATCTGTCTGCAATGCCAAATGGATCATGTCCAGCATGATTTGCTCGCATTCAAGCATCAGGGTCGGTGCAACAGGATCGTAATCTGGGAGGTCATAGTCGACTTGCGCCCGCTTTCCGTCTAGCAATTCGAGTTGGCGTCCCATGCGGACTTCCAGCTCACGCAGAGACTGAAAATATTGGTCTAGCTTCCGGTTGTCTTCTGCCCCAAGTCCCAGTTGTAGTAATCGCGCTTCCTCGCGAAGCGAATCCATTGCGCTCCTACCACTTCGCAAAACAAATTCGGTTCGCTCTCGATCGCTAGTGCCGCCAAAAAGTTTCGTATAGATTGCACTTGGTCGGTTGAGCATTGGAAGCGGAGTCTCGTGCTTGTCGAAACACATGCGTTGTTTCGGTATTTCACCCGCGCAAAGTTGTATCGATGGGTACTGAGTTTCAGCTGCCAAGTGATCCGCGATCTGCTGGTCAAGAGAGTGCGCACCAACTCTTTTGCCGCATAAAAAATTGTCCCAGTTTTTGTGCCCGTTGGCGGAGCGATGATCAAATCCAGAGAGCACTGTATAGTCGTTTCGGTGTTGATCCAGGTGTTGTAGCAATTCAGAAGTCTGATAGTTGCGGCCTGTGTCAGCCGGAAAAAATGCTTTCGCGTGGTATCCAAGATTGGTTCCGATGGCCACGAAACGCTTCGGACGGTTACGATTCTCAGATTGCTTTTCGCCCGCATGCGTATGTTGCTCGAGCATTGGCAGCGCCAATGCCGCAGTGGCCGATTTCAAAAAACCACGGCGTTTCGAATGAGGCATCAAGTCTTCCTATAGCGTTTGAGAACTTGTGCTAGTTTCTCGAATGGTGGGCATCAAGCTTCCGCCAGCACTGCATGTCGTGTTGCAGGCTTTGTCGACTACTGGGAGCCCGAGTACTGAGTTTTTTACAAAAACAAGGGTTTTTAAGGTGGGTTCACGATTGTTGGCCGATTTTGCAATCGTGAAGATATTGCTTCCATTGTAAAATGAGAACGACGACCAAACAAGTTTGACCTCACCACACTTATGGCAAGATGCGGATTCGCGCAGGCCGCGGTGATCTTCCGACTTGCAGGGCAAGAAAAACCGAATTACGCGCAAACTTGAATAACATTAGAAAATTTCAATATCTCCCTAAGACATCCATCGAGGAGGAAGGGGAGAGCGTTGGTATCCTAAGGAGATAAAGATGTTTCGATTCGTTTTTGT
Organism: Planctomycetota bacterium; assembly: GCA_039030255.1. Taxonomy (GTDB): domain Bacteria; phylum Planctomycetota; class Planctomycetia; order Pirellulales; family Pirellulaceae; genus Aureliella. The sequence continues at coordinate 3,666 of JBCCEO010000664.1, forward strand.
ATCGGTAGCCATTTTGATCATGGCAGCCCTCATCTGGATTAATCAATCCGATCTCACAGCCAGCGAACCAAAGCAGTCAGGCAAGACGCAAGCGAACGAGCAAAAGGCAGACAAACCATCCAAGGACACGAAGAAAGATACGGATAAGAAAGTGGATGATACAAAGGGAGACGAAAAGAAAGAGGACGAATCTGAAAGCGTGCCAACTTCCTACAACAAACTGAACCAGTTTGAAGCGTATGTGATTCAGAAGAAGGGGACGGAGCGGGCATTTACTGGCGAACTAGAAAAAAACAAGAAACGCGGAACGTACATCTGCAAGCAATGCAACGCGAAGCTCTACCTCAGTAGTCACAAGTTCGATTCTGGCTGTGGTTGGCCAGCCTTTGACGACGAAATTAAAGGTGCAGTACGTAGACAGGTTGATGCAGATAAAATTCGCACCGAGATCCTTTGCGCAAACTGTGACGGACACCTCGGACACGTTTTTGTCGGCGAAAGACTCACCAGAAAAAATGTTCGTCACTGTGTCAATTCTGTTTCCATGCGATTTATTCCGCTCGGAAAAGAGATACCCAAGATGATCGTTCTGAAAAAGGACGAAGAGAAGTCCAAAGACGAGAAACCGGCCGAACGCAAAAAGACTGAAGAATAACTTATGCCGGGAATCGAATTGATCGAAGGATCTCTCGCGCCCGAATTGATGCAACTTATCGAAGAGGCTCCCTTGCCGAGCATCGGAGACGAAGGAGCAATCGAGGGCGTCGCCGTCAGGGTTCCTGCTGTAACAAAGCAGCTTGCGATACGAGGTACGCTTGCAGAGTCTGGTCTTTGGTTGCTTGCGGGCGAATTGGATCGCTCGCATTCAATCAGCCAAAATGATGGCTCGGCGGAAGGCTCGTTTTGGCACGGAATTATGCATCGCCGCGAAGGCGACTTTGGAAATTCCAAATACTGGTTTCGCCGCGTCGGAGCGCATCCTGTTCACGATCAACTCAAGGCTACTATTCTGTCAGCGGAACTACTCGAACCGACATTGAAGAGTTCATTGACAGAAGCGGCCTCCATCGCCGACGCAATAGTAGATGCTTGCCATTCAGTTGCCTCCGGAAAGACCGAGTGGCAGTCGGATTTGCAAGAAGTCTGCTGGTGGGAATGGCAGTTACTAT
>JBCCEO010000665.1:0-4831 GCA_039030255.1 Planctomycetota bacterium
CTGCCCAGTCTACGATGTTGGCGAAATCAATGGGCAAATCTACATCGCAATGGCTCACATTCAGGGAGGCACGCTCGCTGAAAAACTCCAGCAAGGCAGGTTTTCGGATCGTGAAGCTGCTTCCACCATTGCAAGAATCGCGCGGGCCGTAGAGGCTGCACATCGGTTGGGCATCATCCATCGCGATCTAAAGCTGGGAAACGTTATGCTCAATAGTCAATCCGATCCCATCGTGATGGATTTTGGAACCGCTCGGGAGGCTGGTAGGGATGAATCAATTACGCGCGAAGGTGCTTTGGTCGGAACACCCGCTTATATGGCCCCAGAACAGCTTACTGCGTCCAAGGTTGAAATCGGACCGGTTACAGATGTCTATGCAATGGGCGTCATGCTCTACGAGCTGCTGGCAGGCCAACGCCCGTTTCGTGGTACACCATTGCAAATCATCAAGGAAGCGGACCGGGCTCGCCCACCTGCGCTTGAAGGTGTAGACCCACGTTTGGAACGCATATGCCTTCAAGCGATGCATAAGAACCCCGAACGAAGATTCCAAACGGCGGCTGAGTTGGGTACGGCATTGGAAGAGTTTCTTTCGAAGCCGCCCAAAGGCAACTCATTGAGCCGTGCGGTAGGAAGTGCGTTGTGCTTGATGTTCATCCTTGCAGTCGCCTGGCAGACAGCCAGTTTTTTGCTCAAAACACCTCAAGGAACCATCCGAATTGTGGTACCCATGGATGCGGAAATAGAAATCGAACTGGCTAAGGATGGTAATCGGCAGCGAATTGGCAAATCTCAGAATTGGGAAATAGCAATTGAACCCGGAGCCTACAGACTTAAGCTGATTTCGAAGAATAAGTCGGCTGAGCCCGTATTCAAGATCCAGGGCGACAAACTCGCTGTGGTTCAGCGTCGTAAGACGACCAAAATTGTTATTAAAGCAGTAAGATCAGCGGAGCGCGTAAGTCCACTTACGCCCCACCTGCTGCCAAAGCAACCAGTTGTTCTAAAGGAAAGCACCGGGCGGTTCGTTGATAGTGGGCAAACTTTGGGTAGTGAATACTCCGTGTATTCGGCTGCCGGGGATGTTGATCGAGATGGCGACGTCGATGTGGTTGTAGCAAACTCCATCCAAGGGCCTAACCGAATATGGCTGAATGATGGAAAGGGGAATTTTTCTGTCGGGCAGGAGATTCCCTACCGATACTGTGCGATCGTGAAGCTTGGCGATTTGGACGCTGATGGCGATTTGGATCTGATGTTCGGTGGCCTTACGAGAGGTGCGCCGATGACAATGTGGGTCAATAATGGTTCGGGAACTTACACCGAATCGTCTCATTCTCTTGGGGAAGCATACTGCTCGTCATTTGATTTCGGTGACTTGGACGGCGATGGAGATTTGGATATCGTCGGTGGGATCCGCGGCGAAAACCGAGTGTGGCTGAACGAGGGCGATTGCATTTTTTGCGAGGCTGACGAACGTCTCGGCGAATTCCCGACGAACAAGGTTGCACTTGGGGATCTCGACGGCGATAACGACCTGGATATTTTTTCGGTTAATATTAACGAACCCGATAGAGTTTGGCTCAACGACGGACACGCCAATTTCACAGATAGCGAACAGGAGTTAGGCAACTTCAATGGAAGAGATGTCGTTCTGGCTGACGCTGATCGCGATGGTGATCTAGACGCCTACGTAGTTTGCTTAGGGGCCGGCAACGCAATTTGGGTTAACGACGGGAAGGCTCGCTTTAGCCCGTTACCATTCTTGGAAAACGATTATAGGCCGGACTCTATAGTTGTCGCCGACTTCAATGGGGATCAGGTAATGGACCGTTTCGTAGGCCATTACAGCGTGGAAAAGATTCGCTTAGGACCCGGTCCCAATCTAGTTTCCATAAGCGGCATTCCGGGGCACTGGGAGGATACTTTGGCCGGAGAACTGCAGACCAAACAAGCGGTGACTGCGGACTTTGACGGAGACGGAGATCTGGACCTATTCCTGGCAAACGCTTTCCATACTCCCAATGTAGTCTGGCTTAATGAAGATTTGCCCGACGAATAATGCTGGGCGAGATTGCAAGCGATGCTATTTCAGCCATCCATTGGAACACCGCTCAATGGGCAGATTCAAGCTTACACGCTGCAACGAATGGAAATCACGATGCGCTAGAACGTTTGGCCAATGCGGATTTATCGGATAAGCCGCAACTACAACCCATCGCTGACGCCATTCGAACTTACTTGATTCTGCTCGGGTTTTTATTTGAGTCGCGGCAGGCACTTCAGGCGAACCTCTAGGTACGGTGTGTTGCTTTGTGAGCACGTGGATTTTTCGTGGAGGACTCCTAAAGCACAATCTCAAGGAACCAATGAGTTATTGAAGGTCGAGTAAAGAACTGAAACGCAGAGGCGCAGTTTAGCCGGATCTAGCCCTCGCAATTCCTCTGCGTTCTCGGCGACTCTGATGAGGAGGGTTAGTTGAAGCGGCCCAGTTTGAAACTTTAAATTGCCCTGGCGAAGGGTCGCGTTCCTAGTGTAATGAGCCAAAATGGAGACATCGGCAATGCCGCGAACCTGTCTGATTCTTTCGCATGCCCCGTTTAAATCGCGCCAAGTTGGTGAGCTCCCCTTTCCATGTCATCATCTCAACGAATCAATCCCGTTATGCGTCGGTCAAAAACACGTGACTTGATCGATTGTCTAGGGATGTGGTCATCGCTCCTTGTTTACTTCTTGACCTGGGTGGCGACGATCAGTGCTGGGTTCAACCGTGCGTTATTATTGCTGGCCCTCTTGCCCGCGTTTTGCTATGTAGGAATGCATGTTTACGAAATTCGCTACCGGCATCACTGCTATTTGTCGCCTGATTCCACAGCCTTTCCGGTCGCGCTCATTGTCTTCGCCACGCTACTTGTCGCATTCTCGTTCTCGGGTCTCGTTCAGACCTCATTTGTTGTGCCAGCAATTGGTGGCTTTTGCGCTGCGTTCGTTCTTGGCCACGTTGCAGCACTTGTTAATGCGGCTTTGTTTTACAACGTATTTTGTTGGATGTTCCGCAGAAGAATAGCGCGAGAGCAACGTTAGTTAGATGAAAGAGCTTTCCTCCCATGCTTAGTTCTTGGCTTAATCTCTAAGTGAGAAGATTGGTGATGGAACTGATTCAACACGAATACGATCAAGGGCGAATCGACGCGAAGCTGGCCGCAGAAAAGGGCGAACGGAAAATATTCGTCCAGACGCGGGGCGCATGGGGCCGGTTTCTGTTTGATTTGATGCGTGATCGATATGGCATCTTCGTCGAGCATGTCAGCGACATAACCAGCTCAAAAAAACTGTCCTACGAACGCGGATACAATTCGGTCAGTTTTCAGTACATTGACGAACGGGACGGTACTGGAACGATGGACCGGATCTGGGCGGAGGTGGAGGCGTTTCGAGCCGAGCACTATCGTAAGTATCTCGAGGATAATCCGCCTCGGGGTGGTTCTTAAGTTTGAGTTTCCCACCATTGAAGAGGCTGTTAACGAACGCATGGAGTTTCACTCTCGCGAACGTGCTACGCGCGGTTTTTAGGTGGACCAAGTGGATCCGTTAGGAAAGCTGTATTGCTGAATGGATGATGTTTTCATGGTAGCGCTGTAGCCAGGTGCATTTGGGGGCATATAACGTCCTTTCTGCATTATGATGGGGTCGACAAAGTGTTCGTGTAGATGGTCGGCATATTCGGTGATACGGTCTTCAAGCGAGGCGGCGACACAAACGTAGTCGAAAATCGCAAGGTGCTGCACGTACTCACAGAGGCCAACTCCGCCTGCATGAGGGCAGACCGGGACTCCAAATTTTTTCGCCATCAATTGGACTGCCATGACTTCGTTGACACCGCCAAGTCGACAGCTATCGATCTGGCAGACTTGCAGTCCGTCTGCTTGTAGAAACTGCTTGAACATCACGCGGTTGTGGCACATTTCGCCAGTGGCAACCTTGATCGGGTGCACCGCCTTGGCAATAGCAGCATGGCCAAGGATATCATCTGGCGATGTGGGTTCCTCAATAAACCAAGGCTTAAACTCGGCTAGGTGCTTCATGTGTTCGATTGCTTCCGGCACGTCCCAAACTTGATTGGCATCGACCATCAACTTGCGATCCCAGCCGATTTCTTCGCGGATGATGCGGCAACGACGGATATCATCCTCTATATCTCTTCCAACTTTGATTTTGAAATGCGACCAGCCGCGCGCCATGAGCGAGCGACAAAGTTCACGCAATTTGTCATCGGAATAGCCGAGCCAGCCAGCTGACGTGGTGTAGGAGGGATAGCCTTCTTCACGCATGTGGGCAATTCGTTCCGAACGAGTAGCGGCATTTTCGGACAGGATCTCGAGTGCCTCTGAGGGATCGAGTGCATCGGAGATGTAACGAAAGTCGATGCACTGCACAAGTTGCTCGGGCGTCATTTCGCAAAGAAGTTGCCAAAGAGGTTTGCCGACCTGCTTTGCGTAAAGATCCCAGATGGCGTTCACGATGGCCGCGGTGGCAAGGTGAATAACGCCTTTCTCCGGTCCAACCCAGCGTAATTGACTGTCGCCATTGAGATGCCGCCAAAATGCGCCCGGATTTGCAATGAAGTCATCCAGTTTTTGACCGACGACCAGCGGCCCGACCACATGCCGACCAAGCAAAACATCATGCGGGGCATCGACTGGCTCGTAGCCGGGATAACGAGGGGCGACTCTTTGTTCTTCCACTTCTCGGGGCACGGCGCGCAACAAGAAGACGAGACCGGCGACGAGGCCGACGGCTTCGACGAGACGATAGTCCCGTGCGATTACAA
>JBCCEO010000666.1:0-4831 GCA_039030255.1 Planctomycetota bacterium
ATCCAAAGCAGCCCATCCAAACTGGGCAGTAGGATTGGGTCGACAAAACGCACAGGCAAAATCAGTCGGCAACGCCCCGAGCCCTGCGCTCTAGCTCAAACGCGCCTTCATAATTTCATAGTGATAGATGACGTGGCCGCCGAGTATGTAGAGATTGGCCCGAGCCGACACTTCGTTCCCTGATGCGACTCCTCTACGGTTGAGATCTTCAGCTCGGAGTCTGCTGGCAAGTATCGCGTTCGCCGTTCTTAAGGCTTCGAACTCATCGAGTAGGGCATCCATCCCTACCAATTCATAGTCGATATTGTTGACGTAGATGTCTTGATCAATTCCGGGTATCGGAGTTTTATCCGCAACCGCGATACGCAGCAAACGGGTACTGAATATTCTTTCGCAGTCAATCAAATGACCAACAACTTGCTTGAGTGTCCAAGTGTATGGCTCGTGATGTTTCTCCAACTCCGCATTGTCCGCTGATTCCAACAATTCGCGCAAGAGCTTCGCTTGGCCTCGAAACTCCGCTAGAAAGTCTTCCGGTGCGAACTTGCTGACATAACGGTGATAGTATTCGTGGTACTCGTCCTGCTCGGGGGCACGGAACTTGTCTGCGGTTGCTGTCATCACAGCCTCTCCTTTCGATCGAGGGATTCCGGAAGGATTTCTAAAGAGTCTTCTAAGTAAATGTTGTATGCGGGCTCAAAAGGGTCAGACAACACGTGCCTCACCCAAGCATCACGTTCGTGACGGGTAACCTCTATCTCCCAGACACAGGAGTTCGTTCCATCTGCCGGACCAGCCTGAAACGCCATTGGATCCATCGGCGACGAGCAATACACAAAATGATGCATTATGTCGCGAACCCAAAGATCCACCAGCAGCCAAGTTGCTTGTTCGCCTCTGTGGACTGTGATGAATCCAAAAGGCGTCGCTTGGTCTTTTGGCCAAGGAACGTTGTGTCGTGCAAAGCGAATCGCAGCCTCAAGCACGTTGGAATCAAGCTGCTCACTCCCCGCATGAATCGTATACAGCTTGAGTTTCCATCCCTTTATCCTCTCCACCTTGACCATGCGTGTGCTGCGGGGCTTGTAGGGAACCAGCTCGCTTGAGGGCGGCAATATTTCCGCTCGCTTTCCAACGAGTCCTCTTTCTGCCTGTTCTATTTCTGCTTGTAATTCGGCTGGCTGCAGTGCGGTCAAATCTGCTCCACGGTAAATCTGCATCGCTTGATTCGAACCTTCTACCGGTTGAAATCCAAACTCGGCATACAACTCATGCGCGTCGACAGTGAACAGTAGAAGTCGCCGCAAGTCCCTGAGCCGAGGATGGTCAACGACGGCCCGAGTCAACAGCCTCCCGAGGCCTTGGTTTCGATAAGGTTCTAAGACAAAAACATCCGCCAAATATCCAAACGTTACTTCGTCAGTAACCACACGAGCAAATCCAACTTGCCGCTCCCCGCAGTAAAGGCCAAAGCAAAGTGAGCCCGCAATCGACTTTTCAACTTGGCTCCGCGAAATCCCGTGAGCCCAATAGGATTGAGAAAGAAAACGGTGAATCTCATCGATGTCCAATCGTTCCCGGTCTGCGGATACTTCATATTTCTCTTTGGTCATGTCGATAGTATCTCCACTTTGCCGAGTCGACGATGTAGAACTGGGCAGGGCTCTTTGGGGCCGCCAATCCTTCACGGCTTCATTGCACTTACTCGATATCAAGAAACAGATACTGCCTTTCTGCCTGCGTGATGGCTAGCTTCTGTTTTTGCATCGAATGATTCCTCTCCAGTATGCAGGGCTAATCAAAATTCGACACTGCGCAGTTTTGGCTAACCCTCCTGTCCGGGCTTACCCGCGCGTAGCGGGTAGTCGAGGATTTTTAGAGGGTCGTACGATAGTGAAAAGTCCGCAGAGGGCATTCTACCGCAGCTTGAAACTGTGATTCGCCTTGCTCCATGAGTGCTTGTCTTGTGACCTATAGTCGTCACAATTATGCTGCATTTTGGACTGCCGGAAATATCCACTTTTGGCATTTATGAGCAGACCACTTTGATTGCTGCAAAACAGCGCGATGAGGAAAATTGACGGTCTCCGGTCGCATCTTCTGAAATCAGTTCGTGATCCTAGTTCTCAATCGATGCAATACAAACGGACGTTTACTGAGATGAGTTTCTTTCGGCTGGACGGTCGAAAACGCACGCCGCTGTTCGTCCAGCTATACGAGGCTGTTCGTGAGGCTATTCTGAAAGGAGAACTGAAGCCCTCCACTCGAATCCCTTCTTCTCGAGATTTAATGAATCAACTCGGTGTCTCGAGAACCACCGTCGTGACTGCCATGGACCGCTTGGTTGCTGAAGGCTACCTTCAGAGCGTCCGAGGCAGCGGTACTTTCGTCAGCTGCGAGTTGCCGAATGAAAGTCCTTTCACACTCCCGACAAGTGCAAGGCAGGCTCCAGCAAAACAGGTAAACCTTGACAGTCCACGCAACTTGGAACTAAGCGAAGTCAGCGAATACGGGCACGGCTTATCTTCGATCGATCTTGCCACACTCGCGACCGGCTCGCCGCAGCCGTTCTGCCCCGGTGAACCCGCACTCGACTCGTTTCCAATCGAAGTATGGTCGAAGATCGTGCGTAGCATCTGGAAGAAAGTAAACGCATTCGATCTTTCTTATGGCGAACCCGGAGGCCAGTTACTGTTGAAAAAATCCGTCGCGGAATATCTTCAATCGCAGCGCGGCGTTCGCTGTGATTCCAGCCAAGTTATGATCGTCAATGGAACGCAACAAGCCGTTGAATTGGTTTCTCGGATCCTGATCAACCCCAAAGACAAACTACTTTTTGAGAACCCAGGTTATGTGAGCGCCAGAGAAACCTTTGAGAAGCAGGGCGCCGATATCGTTCCGATGCGAGTGGATGAAAATGGGGCTGTAGTTGACGAAGGAATTCAGTTGGCCCCGAAAGCGAAGCTTGCCTACGTCACGCCTTCGCATCAATATCCCCTTGGCGTCACTATGCCCATCGAGCGAAGGCTGGAACTTCTGGCGTGGGCCGCAAAGTCGGGAGGCTGGATTCTCGAAGATGACTACGATAGCGAATATCGCTACGGGCAGAACCCAATTCCTTCGCTGCAAGGATTGGACACCTTCGACCGAACGCTCTATGTCGGTAGCTTCAGCAAGGTTGTTTTTCCCGCTCTTGGCTTGGGCTACATTATCGTGCCACGCCAACTGATCCCAATCTTTGAGAACGCCCTTCGACTCACTTCACGACCAGCCTCCCAGATGGACCAACTCGTTTTGACCGAATTCATTCGAGAAGGGCATTTTGGTCGTCACCTGCGCCGCATGCGCAAAATTCACTCGGAACGCCGCAAGGCTTTTGTCGAGGCCGTCGAATCGGATCTGTCGGAGCATTTGAGAATCATCGGCAGCATGGCTGGACTACATTGCACCGCGCTGCTTCGGCAGCGTCGGTCCGATAAAAACCTCGTCAAAAAGCTTACGGAACACGGCATCATCACGAGAGCTTTATCGACCTTCTACAAGCGATCCACCAACAAGCAGGACCATCTAAACGGACTCGTGATGGGCTTTGCCAGTGCCACTCCATCCAAAATCCGCAAAAGTCTTCAACTCGCCGCCAAGTGTTTCTAATACGAAGTCATTGAGATGAATCGAGCAATGGAGCCTCACGGCAAGACCCGGTCATTCGTGAAAGCTAATGCAGAAGATCCACCATATTACTCACATCTTGAATGTCGTTTACGAATGCGCGTAGGTAGCAGCAGGTAGAGAACTTACTTTGAATTTCCCAGACGAGTCGTTTACAGAAAACTTGGTGGTTCTGTTCCTAATGCTCCGCCAACCGATGCAGTAGCCCACTTTAGACGCGTTTTCGAGCCTCGGTTTTCCGATCACTTCCTGACGGTTCTTGGTTGGGCCAACGAAATCATCGTCAATCGCCCAATATTGACTGTTGGTCTCGAAGTAACAAACTCAAAGTTCTTCCAGTCTGGAAATCGCCCGGAGATCGCCTCGCCACTTGTCGCTTATATCGAGCAGGTCGTCCTGTCTGAGAGGGGCAGTTGCTACCATGGAGTTTGGGTATTAAGGTACGTTTTCGGCAACTAGTCAGACCAGAGTGCCCAAGCTGAGCCAAAGATAACGAAGCGCTAAGGAAAACCAATGAAGACCGGAATTGTTCGATACGTCATTCTGATGAATGCTGTGGCGCTGCTGATTTTTGAGTTTGGGAGTACGTCATCCCGTGTTAGCGCCCAGTCGACTTATGACGAACCGCCTCAGGCAGTTGTGGACATTATCGACGCGAAACCGGTGCCTTCCGTCTCCTTCAGCCCCGACCGCCAATGGATGCTGATGGTCGGCCGCTCGGCAATGCCAAGTATCGGAGATTTGTCACGGCGTATGCTGCGACTTGCAGGAATGCGAATCGATCCAGTCGCCAACTCGCGATTCTCAACTCGGTTTTACTCAAGACTCTCGCTCAGGGCTGTCGGCGGCGAAGCGACGTTAGAAGTTCCGATGTCAGAGGGCATGAAGATCGGGGGAGTGAGTTGGTCGCACCACTCAGATTACTTTGCATTCACGACCGTATCCGACAAGGGACAGCAACTTTGGGTTGCAAGCACCAACGCACCAAGCAAACCCAAGATGTTGACAGATCGATTAAGCACCGTCACCGGTGGGTTCGATTGGATGCCAGACGGAGAATCGATTCTCTGCCAGCTTGTTCCCGCAGATCGTGGGGAAGAACCGAAGTCGGGTACTGTCCCGATTGGCCCAAACATTCAAGAGTCCTCCGGCAACACTTCCC
>JBCCEO010000667.1:0-4816 GCA_039030255.1 Planctomycetota bacterium
CACCGACTCAAATCCTTCGTGACGGCCCTTGCCTCAGCGAAAAGGCGAACCCAAGTATCTTGCTCTCCCGCTCTGGGTTCGTTTTGGATCATAGATTGCGTAAACCACCAACTTTCGGCCTGGATTTTCCAGCCTCAGGTTGCAAGAATCGAATCGCAATTCAGGCAGGCTGAGAGCCCTTCTTTTGGTTCCAGGCCAGCACTGCATTCGCAGCGAAAGAATTCGCAATGCCTGAAAATCGCAAAGCAATATCTGTACGGAGACAGACATGCCCAATCGAGAAAATGAATCAACAAAGCGAAGAAAGCTAAGCTGGAAAACGCGTTTGGGTATTCTTGCTGGCCTTCTGCTGGTTTTTGTCTTTTTTCTGCCAAAAATTTTGACCACCCGCACCGTTCTAAACTACGCGATCGACAACTACGCAGGCCTCGGCGAACTTCAGTTGGAATACCAAGCCGTGCACGCCGGTTGGATGAGCCCCGTCGAAGTGCACGGGATCAAGCTCCTGAAAGCTGACGGCAGCGAGCTCGTTGCAGTCGCATCAGTTCAAACTCAAAAGGGGTTATTGGGTTGGGCGACGGACAGTTCCAATTTAGGCCACGTGGTGATCGATCAAGTTGCAATGGCCATCAATACAGATGCCGGCACCAGTAATATAGAACAAGCACTAGAACCACTACTTCAAGAATTGCAATCCGTCCCATCGGAGAGTGCATCGGAAAGCACACCGACGCAAATGCAAGGAACCGTTGAGCTTCGAAACTGTGAATTTCAATTGCGTGCCCGAACATCAAATTCGCAATGGCTCGCACATTTGCCCAAAGCTGTGGTGACTTTGCCGGGGCCAAATCAAGTCATGGGGCCCATCGATTTTCAACTCGAAGTGCAAAAGCAATCTTCGGCAGATGAAATGGAGACAATGAACCAGCCAACGGGAGTCATTGCTGCTCAAGTTCAGCAGACGGAAGTGCAGGAGCATCCCGAGTTTGAAATCCGCGCCAAGCTTCAGGATTTTCCTTTGGGGCTCTTCGAAGTCGCTCGAGAACGACTTCCGGAGTTGCCCGTTGATGAAATGCAGGGGAGAGTGTCCGGTGTACTCGCGGGCAAGGCAATCGACGAAAATGCATGGACCTTGCTAGTGACGGACTTGCAAGCCAGCTCATTGCTGCTGAATGCTCCAGATCTTCTCGGGAAAGATCCCGCCAGCCTACAAGTCGTCGCGGGCACGGCGCGATGTTCTGTGCAGGATGGTTGGTTAACTTGCGACAACACGAAAATCCAATGCGATTTTGCTAACGCAAGTGCAGAGGCCAAGATTCCTTGGCCCATCCCCTCAACAACGATGGCGAAGCCGTTGATTGCCGAGGCGGAATATCAAGCGAAAGGCGTAGTGGACTTGCCCAAGTTGGTGCAAGCGGCGAAGAGTCTTATTCCCGTTCGAGCCGATACGCGGATTACATCAGGGAAATTGAACTTTGAGATCGCTCAGAATCAAACCGCCGACAAATCCTCCTTCGGGAGTGCGAGCCTCAAGCTGGAAGGTTTGAAAGGGCAAACCCAAGGCCAACAGCTGGAGTGGAAAGAGCCGCTATCTGTCTACTTTGCGGCAAAACAAGGCATCGCAGGCTTGGAGTTGTCCGCTGACACGACGGCGGATTTCGTAAACCTTAAGGCAAATGGTCGGCTAGAAGATGGGCAGATCACTGCCGATCTCAACCTGTCTAAACTGCACCAACGACTTTCCCAGTTTGTGGAACTTCCGATTCAACAGATGTCGGGTAGCGTAAGTGTTCGAAGTACTTGGAAACTCAACGAAGAATCCATTGTCCGAGCCGACGGCAGTCTCAATAGCACGGCGCTCTCCATCGCTACCAAAACTGGGAAGCAACTAGAAGAGCAAGCTTGGCAAGGAGTGTTTCGCGGTGATGTTCGACTTGAAAACTCTCTGCCGAGCAAAATCGAGAACCTGGCGTTGAATTTACAATCGCCAGCAGAACGCATTGTGGTCAACTTGCAACAACCGCTTGAGTTACGAACTGCGACTGCGGAAAATCCGGTGAATCCAGCTGCTTTCTCCGTCGATCTGCAACTCGATTTGGCAAAATGCAATCGTCGAGGAACCGTCTGGCTGTCCGAACCCACGGGCATCGATGTTGGTGGCACTCTGCAGCTTGCTGCCAATGGAAAGCTGGACCTGGATCATGTAGAGGTTTTGGATGCAAATTGGAATGGCCAACCTATTCAAGTCTTCACCGATCAACTGCGATTCTCAGAACCACGCGTTGTTGGCAAGTTCCGCGGAAGGTTTGACAGTAGCAACATTACACGCACGATCGTCGATACACTTGAACTGACAAGTTCATCCGTATCGCTGATTGCACAAGATCAGGCTGACGAAGACGGCAGAAGTCGCCTGGGGCGGGCCAAATTCATTGCGGATCTTGGTCGACTACTCAGCAGTACCGAGACAGGATCGACAGGCTTGGTGCCTGAGCTCTCCGAGTTAAATGCAGATCCAGTTGTAAGTCAGATTAGTGCATCGGGGCTTTGCGAAGGGGAGTTGGCTTGGCGTGTCAACTCCACAGCGGCCGGGCTAAATCTTAATGTCACTGGCAAGGATCTGTTTCTGGTAACGAAAACCAACAACATGAATCCAGAAACGCTTTGGCATGAAACGACAGCCACTGCTAATCTTCAAGGCACTTGGCAAGCCGAATCAAATGCCATTGATTTTACAACCGTTTCACTGAGCGCTCCGTGGGTCAACTACGCGGGTACTTGCAAATACAACGCGACGGAAGATGGGCAGTCGGCCGAGCTAAAGGGCCAAGCTGTATATGATGCCGGGCGACTATCTCAGAAGCTGATGCCGTACACAGGCGGGCAACTAGCGATGGCCGGGCAGAAAGAAGTCCCGATCAACGTTACTTGGACTGACAAAGGCGAATCGGCATCTCTACTGGCAGGCTTGAATGCTTCCACGCGTATTGGCTGGCAAAGTGCCTATGTGGCGGGAATCGAAGTCGGAATGGCAGATGTTCCGATTGAAGTCACTTCTGGTGTTGCACGCAGTGCTACCGAGATTGCGGTTAGCGGCGGCGTTCTACGATGGGATTTAGAGAGCGATCTTACTCAGGACGAATTCATCATCCACCAAAAACCTATGACGATGCTAGACAACGTCGCGATGACGCAACAGATGTGCAGCGGTTGGCTCAAGTACGTGACGCCACTGCTTGCGGAGGCGACAAGCGTGGATGGTCGGCTTAGCCTAACGGTCTCAAAGGCCGAATTGAATCCGGCGAAACCTGAGCAGCAAACCGTGGTCGGGCAACTGGCTGTGCACAATGCGACCGTTGGTCCTGGTCCATTGTCTGCTTCGGTTATCGGAATCGTCGATCAAGTCGAAGCGCTCCGCAAGCAAGACTTTACTCGGACGGTGTCTAGCACGCAGAAAGTCTGGATGAATATGAAAGAGCAAAAGATTGATTTCCAGATGATCAATGGCCAGGTCACACACAAAAATCTAAGTGTGGATATCGGTGACGCGACGGTGTCCACACGCGGAACCGTCGCAGTCGGAGGCGCAATGTCAATGGTCGCGGCGATGCCAATCCCAGACGACTGGGCTGAGAAGAGTCAATGGCTAGGAGGTCTGCGTGGGCAAGTGCTTGAGTTCCCGATGGGCGGCACTATCACAAATCCGCAGGTGGATTCTCGACTGCTAAGCCAAATTGGTCGGCAAACATTGCAAAATGCAGCTTCCGGCGCATTGCAACAAGGACTGAATCGTGGAATCGATAAATTGCTCGGGGACAGCAATAATCCGCTCGGCGACCTGCTCAAGGGGCCTGCTCTCAATGTCCCGGGACAACAAAGTGGGCAAACTTTACCGCCGGGTGGCGTTACGCCAAATAATTCTGCTGCACCTGCCAATTCGGGGCTCCGTGGACTTGGGCAGCAAATCCTTCAGGGACAAGGCTTGAACATCCCAGGGTTGTTTGGAGGACAAGCACCTCCAAATAACAATCCGTAGTTCTAAACGGTTGAGTCTCGCATTGAAGTCGACGAATTTAGCTAGGGCAACCCAACAGGTGAGCTAGCCTAAGAACCGAACCGTTCGAGTTTGCATCTCATTAACCATGTGCGTCAGCTAGCCTACTGTCCCGTGTCAGCCTGAATTGCCTAATAACAATCCTTAGTATCTCACCATTATTGTAGTGATTCCGCTACAATAGCCTGTTGGCAACTGTAGTGCTCAGCAGACGGCTGTTGCTTAAGTATGAAGTTCAGGGCCTTGTCGCGATTTGCCCCATGATCGAGAGAGTTTGTTTTCCTAGGTGGAACGTATGAAGCTGCATTGCCTAGGCACGACTGGGTTCCACCCTAGTCCTACGCGTCACACTGCCTGCTATTACTTGCCAGAGGCAAGCCTAATCCTTGATGCTGGGACAGGGGTATTTCGGATGGTCGAGCATTTGCTGCGCGAGCCGAAAGAATCGCTTACTATCTTGCTCTCACATGCGCACTTGGATCATGTCGTCGGCTTGACCTTCATGATTGATGCGCTCGCCGTCACCGACTTAAAACACATTCGAGTCGTTGGTGCAACTGAAAAAATAGATGCGGTGAAGCAGCACCTTTACAACGAGTTGTTGTTTCCCGTAGCTCCGAGTTTTGAGTTTGAGACTTTGGATGGTCTAGCTGGCCGCATGCCGTTGAATGGGTTCCAGCTGGATTGGTTTGCAATGGAACATCCAGGTGGATCGCTCGGCTTCTGCCTCCAGAACGATTCTGCCAAGCTCGCTTACGTCAC
>JBCCEO010000668.1:0-4785 GCA_039030255.1 Planctomycetota bacterium
AAGTTAGCCGAGAAATACTCGTAGAGCATCACAATGGCGCCCATTACGAATTTACTGCTATCCAACGGAGTGACGGCATCCGTCTTCTTCATTATCGCCTTGCTTCTAGCGCCCGCACTGCGGGATCCGCGTACAAGGCACATTCTTTGGTTGTTGATTCTGGCCAATCTGGTTTCACCCATGCACCCGGTGTTTTCGGTCTCGAAGCTTATTCAATCCGAGGCCTCAGAGATTACCGCTAGGAATGCACCTATATCGAAAACAATCACGGAGACCAATTACCCGGGTGGTTTACCGGCTGAAGAGAAGAAACTGGATACGCCGACAGCGCACTTGTTGACCTCTCCTCTTAATTCGGTCGACGATAACGATCTCTCACTCGAGACTCTATTCATTCCCCAGCGGAAGCTACTTCGAGCGGCGATGTTGACATGGCTAATTGGTAGCTGCCTTTGGCTTGGTTTTAGTTTCAAGAATATCTGCCAATTTCAGTTGCTGCTGAGGGGAACACTACCTGCCTCGTCGTCGCAGATCTCTCGCGTTTACCGCATTGGACAGAAACTTAGAATTCCACAATTACCAGACGTTCGCCTAAGTCAAGCCAACATTACTCCCATGGTATGGTCTCTCTGGCAACCGACACTTGTCCTGCCCATCGGCCTTCTCGAGGATTTGTCCGACGAAGAATTCGATACACTCATTGCTCACGAACTTGCACATGTTCGGCGACGCGATTACCTCATCCGTTGGCTTGAGTGCCTAGCGACAATTATCCACTGGTGGAATCCAGTCGTTTGGCTTGCTCGAAAACACTTGAGAAACGCTGAAGAAGAATGTTGTGACGCGTGGGTTCAGACAATTCTTCCTCAATCGAAGAAGGCGTATGTCTCAGCATTGCTGACAACCACGCAGTTTCTCTCGCAAGAGCCCAATACTAGTCTTTCATTCACGACAGGATTCGGCGGGAATTATAACATGAAAAGGAGGGTTCAAATGTTCCTAAGCTCCTCACCTTTGCGACCAATTTCAATGCCTGCTCGAATTGGAATTAAACTCGTTCTGTTAGTTGGGATTTGCGTCAATATCAAACATGTAGAGGGAGACACATCCATCCCGGTGGCTGCTGCTACGAGGGACCAGGGAGTCAAATCACTAGAGAAACCAGACGAGGTTTCGAGGAGCAAATTGGGCTATGCTGAAGAAAAGGGGTTTCGACACAGGCAGAGCAACTCGGTTCCGAATGCGAAGGTATATCGAGTCAGTGACGTGTCAATTTCTTGCGACGGGCTTTTCTTAGCCACATGTGGTTCCGACAGGACTGTTCGCTTTTGGGACAGACTGACAGGGAAGGAGAGATGGAAAGCTAATATGCTGGCGGGTGAGCGTTATGTTGCAGTGAATTCCGTAGCCCTGTCACCAGATGGTCGGCATCTGGCTGCAGGTGGCAATGAGCTGTGCGTGTTTGACACAAGAAATGGCGCGCTCATGTCGAAAGTTAATTCATCGTCAGGTTTCCACTCACTCTCGTTTACTGCCAACGGTAAGCATCTTGTCTTTGCCTGTAACGGAGATGCCAGCGTTAGAGTATGGCCTATGAAATTGGACAAGCAATCCAGATGTTTCAAGCTTCCCAAACAGGCCAGCAACGTCGCGATATCACCGGATGGCAAGACGGTCGCGGCGGAGGTAAATGGCAGGTACGCCGGAACTTCCGTCGTTTACGTCTGGGATGTCGCTACCGGGCGCGAATTACAGAGACTAAGACCATTAAAGTCTAGCGTTCACACACTTGCCTTTTCTCCCGATGGTTCGACACTCGCCGTGGGGGGACGCTCTTCATTGCAGTCGTATCGAGTTACCGACAATGCTGATATTTCATCAAGAGATCTGGGGGACTCGCTCGTGCTTTGGAGCGTCGAAAGTGGTAAGCAGCTTCAGCGGTTTCCGGTAGTTCCAACACCATCCTTAGATACGTACGCCTATCAAAAACCGTCGGGTGAAAAAGTGACGGTTACGAGAGGAAAATCGCGGTCAGTCGATTGCATTGCCTTCTTAGGTGGTGGTCAAGTGCTCGTCACCGGTGAAGACGACGGAACTATCCGATTGTATGAGGTGGCATCTGGCTTGCAAATCGGGTGCGTTGCGGATCAACCTGGTGGCGTGAAATCTATCGCATTAGCTGACCACGACCGCGTGATGGCGTTAATCAGAGGTGACTTTGCCGCCACAATCCTGATGCCGGAGGAGGAGCAATGACTAGATGGCGTCGAATCAGCATTCGCACTATGCTACTCTTCGTTGCCGTAATTGCAATTTGCCTCGGCATTCACGTTCGGCGAGCTGAGAATCAGAAGAGCGCCGTCGATGAAATAAGGCAGTTGGGCGGAAACGTTGAGTACAGCAATAGCGGTGACGCACCTGGCCAGACTCTTTCATGGATTGTTTCGTTGCTAGGACCCGACTTCGTTTATCGGGTTTCTTACGTCGATTTGCACAAGAGCAAAGTCACTGATGAATCTCTCGTGAGTATTCTCACAAAGCTGCCATTCCTTGAAGGCCTAGCTCTGCACGACACAAATGTGACCGACGTTGGGATCACTGCAGCGAAGAAACTCCATAATCTCCAGAGCCTTGACATTGGTAAAACCGGCGTCACTGACGTCGGTCTAGAATACGTCGCCAATCTTAGGCACCTCAGGTATCTAAACCTAAACAATGCAACTGCGGTTGGTGACCCAGGTCTCAAGCATCTTTCACAGCTCAACAAACTAGAGAACATTTCGCTGTGGAATACGCAGATAACGGACACGGGCATGCAGACTCTTGCCGAGCTGCCGTCGCTTTCGACCATAATCGCCGGCGGCACAGAAATCAGCGACAGAGGAATAGCCAATCTAAAAGGTTCCTCAAGCGTCACAAGACTCATTCTGCAAAGAACACAACTGACTGATTTTGCGACGGCTGACTTGAGTACAATCCGAAACCTTGAATCGCTGACGTTAAGCGAGACAGATATCACGGACGTTGGCCTGCAACGTCTTGAACGACTGAACAAGCTGCGTGAACTTAGAATTAGCAACACGAAAGTGACGGCGAAAGGTGTCGCGTCGTTACAGTTGTCACTACCAACAACAAAGGTGATAGGCACTTGGAAAAAGAACAAGAATGCCCCCTAAATGGCTATTCCTGTGAAACTTCTCGTCCCTTTGTGTTTCGATTCTCGATTTCCATCGTGATGCAGTACTCTTCAAACCCAAGGGCCTTCCAGAATGCAACACCTGCTGAGTTGTCCCAAAGTACATCGAGACGGATGCGGTCATGCTTCCATACGTGTGTTGCCATCCACTCAAATGCTTTCCGCCCGACTCCTTGTTGCCGACACTCGGTGACGATAAAGAATTGGCGAACGTAGACGAAATCGTCGTCAGTTCGGAAGAGAACATAACCAACCGGAACCGAATCGCGGGTAAAGATGTAGGCGTCATATTCTGCGGCAAGCCACTCTCGCATACGGACTTCTAGTTCCTCAACGGACATTCGATTGCGATGTCTTTCGTCCAAGATGAGCTGACGATTGAAACCCGCCAATAATTGCACGTCAGATGGATTGGCTTGCAATACGTTCATTTCGCCCCAATTTCGCATAGCCAGGCTTCCCTCGCAAATCGAGGTCGGAAACGCAATGCATTGCGTTTCCGAAAACTACTTAGGCTAGTTGATGACGACAGTTCGTGTACCTTTATGCGGAAACACCCAACAACGGTACTCTACACTCATCGTGTATGCGATCACGCAACAGAGTAACGTCGGATAATCGGGCAGTATGTTGGTTGGGTACGCCGAGGGCTCAGCACGCCTTGGACGATGAAGGGGACGCGTCCAACTGACCTGCCTTCTATAGGTCCAGCTTAGTAAGATTGAACAGCAGATTCGCAGCATTGTCCAATGCCCTTAGGGGCAAGTTTGAAAGAAAGTTGTTATGGAAAACACGCGAAATGGCGTTCTTTTTTCACTTCGAACATTAGCGGTGCTCTTTGCCATCGGTGCCTTCAGGCTTAGGTTCTTCCATATGTCGTCAATCAATCGAAGGGCGCTCGTACAGGTATGGCCAATTCTTTTGGTTTCTCTTATCGCGGGCTGCAGTCAAACTGGTTTCGATCATTCTGAAGCACCGAAGTCGCAGAGGGACAACCGTGGCTCAACAAATACCGACAAAACAAAACAGGGCGGTTGCGTACAAGCACCTTTGGTTGACGAACTTATCGCCGAATTTGAAACTGAATTTGCCAAATGGCTGGTGGAGGCGAAAAAGGCCGATCCGTCACAGCTAACTGCCTTGCTGGCTTCGAGTCCCAAGATAAGCTACGGCCAAAGACTAAAGAGACTTGCAGCCGACAACGCTGGGACTGAGGACGCCGCTAAAGCACTTTGCTGGCTCGCGGCGAATACCTTCGGCCAAGACAAGCAATCATCTTTGAATTTGCTCTTTTCAGATTACGAAGAGAGTGAAGGAATACATGGCGTTTGTGAAACGCTCTCTGCAAAGCCATGTCAGTCCAATCATGATAAACTTCTCATGCTATTTAGAAATTCTCCTCACAGAATCGTCCAAGCGGCGTCTGTGTATTCTATTCTCCAGATGATTGAGACCGCGGAGATGATGAATTCACAAATCGATCAGATTAAATCGAGCGAAACTGATGCCGCCCATTTTGGTGCTGAGGGAATCAAGTACATAGAAGAGGTGGGACAGTTGAAGGACGCAAAGGTCAAGTACCTGGCCCT
>JBCCEO010000669.1:0-4776 GCA_039030255.1 Planctomycetota bacterium
CTGACAAGGAGGTAAGCAAACTTGTCACCATTCACCCGGTTGCAGTTGGCGATCGCGTTTCTGCCTCTCTTATGGGGGGGGCTGATCTTCAGAAGGAGATCACAGACAAATTGGGCACTCCTCAGGACCAAGTTTTGATCGAGGGAGATGGTACAGCGCGCAGCCCGTGGCGGATTTCCTCGAGTCCGAATCTAGATCTAACTTTCGCCTCGGAGGTGCCGAAGCCCTTGAAACAAGATGCGTGGATCCGTGCCATCCCTGGCGAGAACTCAGAGTGGACGATCGACAGCAATGCGACTACGGGGCGATTCCGGCTTGTCGTCAACGGAAAGCATTCGGCGCCAATCAACTTCCCAGCGTCTCATAACGCCTTAGGCATGGCAATCCGTATTGCTGGCCTTAGCGCTGGGCCCAGCGGAGAAAACAAAGTCACTTCACAAGCCACGGTTTCTGTCGAAAACTTCGACCTCAAGCTGACGGCAACTGACGACAATGCCTCACCGATGTTCGATGCTCGCAGGCTCGTCAAAGGGAAGGAAGCGAATGAAATCGCAGTACCAGCTGATGCAAACGGAATGTCAGGGCTGAAAACCGTCCTCGAAGGGATCCTGGAACCGAATTCTATGGTCATGGTTGATGGTTCGGGAACCACTGCGGACCCGTCGATGTATTCGGTAGATCACGCCCACGCAACTCTCCCTACGATACAACTCACATCTCGAAGCTCGGGTGTGAAAATCTCCTCATCGGAAGGCCAACCCGACACGCTCAATATCGATCTTGATGCTGAAACAAAGTTCTTTCAACTCTTTCTTAACAACGGCCAGCGAACAGAACCGATCGCGCGGACTACATCGGCGAGCGATCTTGAGGAACAACTACGCACGCTCGTGGACAGTGCACGCGTGAATCTTCGCGATGGGAACGAAGGATGGAGCGTGACCTTTGGCCAAGGACCAAGACCATCGCTTTTCGGCAGCCGCGTCTTGCCAGCGCAATCCGCAAGCAACATCAACGGTGGGGCGACGGTCATTGGGCTGAGTATGACGACGGGCGTAAGCGTGACATCAGATATTGAACGCATGAAGCCTGTTGAGGTATTCGATGCAGGTAACGCAATGACGGGGTTGGGTGACGACGTCACTCGTGGCAGTGTAGATGATGACCATATCGCTTCCAAAGGCGGGCACAACGTCCTGATTGGCAAAGGCGGGAAAGACAATATTCAAGGAGGCGGGGGCGCTGATCTGCTCTATGGGGGCGACGGCTCGGACTCACTCTCTGGAAACAACGGTAATGACCGACTAATTGGCGGGCCCGATGGAGACTCGCTCAACGGTGGGCCAGACAATGACCAATTGCATGGCGGGCCCGGACAGGATGTCGTCTTTGGCGGAGAGGGCAGTGACGCGCTGTTCACCAGCCGTGACGTGGATGTGCTCGACGGTGGTCCCGGCAACGATGTCTATCGACTCACAGGCGATTGGACATTGGCCCACATCGTCGAACGAAAGGGCGAAGGCGGGCCGTTAACTCAATCGCAACTGGGAGAGGACCATGGACCGTTCGTGAGGACCGACGAGATTCGCTACGGCGATACGCTCGACTTCTCCGGTGTGCAGTCCGACTACACGCATATCCTGAGCGACCGGCGTTTGGTCTCCGTTCCAGGTCTCTTTGACGAGAACGGCACCCTAGATGAGATCTATCTGAAGGACTCGCAGGAGAATCTCAAAGGTCGAAACCCATCGACCGGCAGGGTCGAGCTTCAACTCCTCGGGTTTGCGCCTGGACAACTCCAAAAAGGGAAAGGAAATATAGAACTCTCGGGTACCAGCAGTTTTCCAAACAAGCTTGAACATCCTGTGACATTGCGGGTGCATTTCCGCGTAGGTGCAAACGCAGGGCATAAAGATGTCACGATCTCCGAGGGGGAAATCCTAGGAACAACAGAAGGCGCGAGGCGCGGCCAAAATATAGCAGAATTATTGACAAGCAAGCTTAGCGTTGTTGGAAGTGATGAAACTTTCAGGCTTACCGCCGAAAGTTTTCAGGCGGGCTTCAAGCTAATACTTGAGCTCACCAATAACAACGACGCGCGCGACCAGCCAGAAACTTTTCTAGCTGTTTCCGTGGCGAGGGATAACGTGGTTGCTATTGAGAACGAATCGCTCGGCAACATCGAATCCATCATAGCTCCGCCAACCGATAACACATTCCTCTTTGGCAACGAATATTGGGGCGGTGACCCGGCGTCGGCGGGATCACTCGCGGGCAATGTGGGAAATGTTGTAAAGGAAGGTCTGCTCAACTCATCAGGTTTGTTCCAGAACATTCGCTCCGCATTGCCCGGAAAATCGCCCGCACTTCGCATCGACACCAGCCGCGCCGAAAAGCTTGTGCTTGATTTCCGCGCCGTGTCACAGGAGTTGGATTTCGAGTTTAACAACGAAAGCGATGGACATGTCTCCTTGACCGTGGTCAAAAAGTTCAACTTCACTGTTCCATCGCTTCCAGGTGGAAAGCTGCTTCCGAATCTAAAGGCCGACAAGCTCGTTTTTACTCATGTTGACCAGAACACAACGATATACGGTGGACGGGGTGCGAAGAACACCTTCAACGTGCCGCTCCAGCCATCGGGCAAGGTCAAGAAGATTTTCAGCACGGGAGGTTCGACACCCAAATTTCTAGGGAAAATCATCGGCGGCACGGGTGTGCCTGGTATCGGCGTCGCAACCGCCGCAGGATTTGTTAACGCCGCGCTTAGTACCGCCAGTGCACTTGACCCCTTCGATCTCGTTCAAGCTGGGCGAATCCAGAACATACTGAACTACTCCGGCGCCAACTCCGATGGGCTCCAGTTACTTGAAGATAGCTTGAATATCGGTGCCGGTGGAATAGCCAGCCAGGATCCGATAACAGTGCCGCGGGGCGATTTCCGAATTATTCATGCCAGCGGAGGCGCCAACGTATTCGGTGAAGGATTCCTTACGGGCATCGGGCCGGGGTTTTTGACAGGAGCCGCAGGACTCCGGCAGTCAAACAACACTTTCTCGTTGAATAGGACGGAGTATGCGACCGGCTTCAATACAATTCAAGGCATTACCGGTTTTCAAGTTGGTAAAGGGATCAACGTACTCAGTGGAAGCAACGCGCGTGTGAATCGCAATTCTGAACAGGTCGACTTCGACCTAGGTGCCGACACTTTCACAATTGGGGGCTCCAATTTCGAACCCGGGATTCACTTGTTAGCTGGAGGCAGCGGGCCGGATACCTATGCGTTTGAGACGGGTTTTTGGGGTGTTAGTGCCATCTTCGAACCCCTTGATGTGCGTGTGGTTGGTGCATCCGTCGAGTGGCCTGACACGTTGGACTTCAGCAAGACCTTCAAGGATCTCCATTTCCACGTTTACGAGATTTCCACTGATAACATTTCCGATTGGCAAGAGATTCTTGGGCTTGTTTCGGGGCAAGCGGGTGTGGGCTTCGGGCCTGTGTCGGTTGGAATGAATATCGTCCTTGCGACCACAGGCGAAGATTTTTTTGATGTTGCTGAAGGCGACACGTTCTTTAGGAATCTGGCCTCAAAACTGACTGACGCATTCAGTTTAGATACCAACATTCTGCTGGCGACCGATATCGAGAACATCGTCGGCGGACCCCAGACGAACACAATTCACTTCCATGGTAATGCGCGAATTCAAGGAACCATCAACACCGCAGCAGGTGGCAATGTCGTACTCGACTATTCGGACTTCAGCGATTTCCTGGGCGTCGGCGATAACTCGGGTATTACAGCGGATCTAGCTGCTGGGCTCGAAGGCTCCGGTATTCCTGCGTTTGACGTCCTTCCGGGCCTAACGAGCTTCCTCGATCCAGGTGCTGGCGGAGCCCAGTCGCTAGCCTACCCCGGATACACCTTTCAGTTCGGACAAGCCGACGGTGTCCTTGGTAGTCGAGTCAATAGCATCACCGAGGTGATCGATCGAATTGAGGATGTGAATTTTCTAGCCAACAATGCCGTTGCCAATGCATCGGATGTTGTTGGTACTTCAAACGACGACCAAATCACTGGTTCTAGCGGTGACAACGTGTTCTTTCCTAATGGCGGTCGCGATATTCTTGATGGCAAGGCGGGCAGTGACACCCTAAGTTATCGCGGCGCCACTGTTCCAGTTGTTGTTGATTCCTCGGGCAGTGAAGGAAATGTATGGTATGAGGATTCGAGAGCAGCTCAATATCGAAAATTTGAAATATCACACGACGCAACGACCGGTCATTTTAAGCTGCAATTCACAGTCGACACTTACATTTACATTACTGGCATCATAGAGCATGACGCTAGCGCGGAAAATGTGGCCGATGCTATCGCTTCAGCGTTTGAACAGCAACTGCCGGCCGAAGCGGTGGACATCAATGTAGTAGGTGATGGAACTTCAGTTTCGCCTTGGTTGGTTACGATTCTGCAACCAACAAACCTCATCGATCTCAACCTGCTACCAGAGACGCTGTCAAAATCCGGGGCTGCGAGTGTCGATTTCCGCGTACGCCGACCCGTTGTGCCAGTTGACGACTTTTTCCAAATGCGCTTTGGTCAAAGTGCGAAGCAGCTCAACGTAATGGCGAATGACTTTGCGCCAGGCGGGCAGGCTTTTTTCTTGGAATGTGGTTCCATTGCTCCGACAAAGGGCACTGTTAGAGCATGTGACCACAGCATTTCATATGTTCCTGATAACGGCGCTACAGGAGTTGACTCCTTCGATTACACGATTCGAA
>JBCCEO010000670.1:0-4770 GCA_039030255.1 Planctomycetota bacterium
CTAAAGCGTCGCTACGACCTGATTCCAAACTTGGTCGAATCGGCCCGTAGTTTCATGCAGCATGAAAGAGAAACGCTGGAAAGGGTCATCGCAGCGAGGAATCAGGCTACCAGTTCGTTGGATGCAGCAGCCCAGCCCGGAGGTGGCGGAAAAGCCGCAGTCCAGCAATGGCTTGGTGCTGAAAACGCCTTGGGTTCTGCACTAGGTCGCATGAGTTTCGTGATGGAAGATTATCCGGAGTTGAAAGCGGACAAAAATATTGCCGCCCTGATGGAAGAGCTGAAGTCGACGGAGAACCGTGTAGCATTTGCGCGGCAAGCCTACAACGATTGGTGCACTACATTCAACGTTGCTCGTCAAAGTTTTCCAAACGTGGTCTTCGCAGGAATGTTTGGTTACGAAGAAGATCGACTGCTGCTGGAATTCCAAGACGAGGAAGCGATTCAGGACGCCCCACAAGTAAACTTGTCTCCTGCAAATAGCTAAGGCTGAGGCTAAGGCTAACGACTTACAGGAGAGTGAGTTCAGGAAATCTTTCGCGCCTAAGTCAACGTTGGAATCACACACATGAAGCAGTTCAACGATCACCAAGATATCGCATTTGCGCAGTCCGCCAAACTTGTGCTTTTGCTTGCCGTCGCGATCATTGGAACCGTACTTTTGAGTTCCTTGGCCGCAACTTACGTGGTCGCGGTCTACCTATATTCCCAAGGACTAGAGCCGCATCAGTGCTGGCCGGTTCTTGAGGGAGCCTACGGTTTCTTTTGCGTCATCTTTGGTAGCATCGTTTCTATTGGCACGATTTACAAACTAATGCAACTCAAGGAAGGTGGGGCAGTGATCGCATTAGGCTTAGGCGGTCGCTTGGCGGAGCCAGAAAGCTCGAAAGAAGAACGGCAGTTGACGAATATTGTGGAAGAAATGGCCATCGCCTCAGGCGTCCATTGCCCCGATGTTTATATCCTAAGCAATGACGAAGGAATCAACGCCTTTGCGGCTGGCTATCACAAAAATGAAGCTGTCATTGGTGTGACGCAGGGAGCGATACAGAAACTGACACGCGACCAGTTGCAAGGCGTTGTCGCACATGAGTACAGCCACATTTTGAACGGCGACATGGCGATCAACTTGCGCATGGTCGGTTGGCTGCATGGAATTCTCTGTATTACACTCTTTGCAAAGTGGATGATTCGAAAAGGACAACAGATCCTTTGCTGTCGTCATCGACGCGGAGCAATCGGCTTGGCGTTCGGCATTATTCTGCTTGGTATGGCCGTTTGGCTGGTCGGATTTATCGGAGCTGCCTTTGCCCTGCTCATTAAATCAGCCACGAATCGCCAACGTGAATACTTGGCGGATGCTTTCGCCGTTCAATTCACACGCCACCCTTTGGCACTGGCGAATGCATTCAAGCGATTGGGGGGGCATGCAAGCGGCAGTCGTGTTCGCAGTGCGGCTGCCTTTGAAGCAAGTCACTTCTTTCTGTCCGATGCTTGTGGAAGCCAGTGGACTGGCCTGTTGGCCTCTCATCCACCATTGGCGCAACGTATCGCAAGGCTTGATCCAAGTTGGGATGGCATGCCGGTTTACGAAGAAGTGGACATGGAATCCAGAGAGATCGATCAGGCTCTCGGCATGCAAGTGGCACCGGTCGGAGCAGACGCCAGTGAATTTGATGAGCAAGTCAGCGATTTGGAACATGATTCCTACCGCCAGGAAATATTGGGCGAGTTGCCCGAAGAAATAACGCAGATCGTTGCACTGCCCCAAGGTGCTGAGTTAATTGTTGCCGCAGTCTGGCTTAACGAGTTGGGCGATACCACCAGTGATCGGGCTGGCAATGGAAGCCGACTGAATGAAACTCAAGTTGCAAACACCGCGCCCATGCAGCAATTGCTGGCCCAGTTTTCGGCCGCACAACGGCTTGCCCTAATTGACCTAGCACTAGATGTGTTACCAAGCCAACCTATGGAAAACTCAGCATTGCCGTTGCTTGAGGAGCTCAAACCAAACAGCCATTACTTCGACTGGATGCTTCGAGCGGCCGTGCAGCGAATTCGTGGTGAACAGGAGATGCCGTCCGCGCTCTACGCCAAGATTGAAAAGGTCGGCAAGGCGGCCGAATACGCCTTGTCCTACTTCTGTCACGCAGGCAACTCCGATTCGATGGCCGGCTTTGCATTCCAACGTGGTATTGCAACATTGGGACTCGAGCATGCCGAGTTTCTGGGCGCCGAGCAGATGGATTGGGAGCAGTTTGAAGCATCAGTAGAACTTCTATCGCAGCTTGCTCCAGTGCCTAAACGCAATTTGCTCCTTGCCATGGCCGCTACCATTGCGGCTGATAATGAAGTCGCGGAAGACGAAGCCTACCTACTTCGCAGCCTTTGTCTGCGACTCGGCTTTGCTCCCACCCGACTGCTCGTCGGCCAGTCCGTCGCCCCTTGCGTCTGCTAAGTCCTACGTCGAGAAGAATCAAAAGTCGAAGATTCTCTCCATCTTCAAAAACTTGCACGAAAGCTTACGTATTGGAAGCTTCGAGATAACCGGCCTTTTCGGTTCCCGTCGTTCCCAAGACAGCGCTCAGCCATACGTGTTAAGATCCTCCGATCTTTTACCTAGTCGGCAAAGCGTGAGAGTTGTTCATTTGGCGCGACCCGTCGCGACGCGACGGGGATTCAGAGCCAGAGATGTTCGGTCGGATTCGTTTGCTGCTACGCCTTTTCCGCCCTGCTCCGCAACGGGCTCCAATGCTGCGCATGCACCGAATCCGATAACCACTACTGGTGCTTGAACTCACGAACTCGGCAGCGAAAGCCCAGGAAGTTGCGCCGATTCCCGGGCGAGCTCCAGCTTCGGTACGCCGCACGCACGCTCCGCGCGAGGGAGGACCAACCACCGCCCCGGATAACCCGAACCGCTGAATCCTCCGAAGATCCATAGGGATCTACTTCGGGAGTTGATTCGTACTCGCGTCGACCGTCCTTGCACCATTCATAAACGTTCCCAAGCATGTCGTAGAGGCCCCAAGGATTGGCTTGCTTTTGCCGCACTTCTCGCGATCCGCATTTCTCGAATTCGTACTGCTTTTCTTCCGGCCAGGCAGACGCTCCGTCCTTCAAATCAAATTCGACACCGGAGTTGCCTCCATACCAGGCAATGGAGTCCAGCGCTGGAGCATTGCACTTTCCTAGAATCTCAATGAGCCCAGCGAACAACGCGTGCTGTGTCCCAGCACGACAGGCGTATTCCCATTCGGCTTCCGTCGGCAAGTCAAAATCGATCCCGGTAATCTGTTCCCTGAGCTCTTGCAGAAAGGCTTGGGCGTCATTCCAGCTGACTTGTTCGACCGGGCGGTTGGGACTTAAGAAGCGACTTGGGTTTTTGCCAGTAACTGCTTCGTACAGCTCTTGCGTGACCGGCGTGTCGAAGAGCCAAAACCCCTTGGTCAGGGTTACTTGGTGCTGTGGTCCTTCTCTATCAAATCTTCCGGGTTCATCTTTTGGTGAACCCATGATAAAGCTACCCTTCGGGATCCAACGGAGGCGTTGGGTTACGTTTCCTACTTTGAATTCAGCAAAAGGGCCAAATTCTTTATCTTCACCCCAACCACTGGCCCAAGTTGGCGGACCTTCTAGCAGTGGATGCCAAGTCTCAATTGACGGCGGGGGTTCTAATGCCATGCAGATTCTCAAAATGTGGATTAGGTCGGCTCGCCGGCGAGTTTTCGCGGAAGCATCCGCATTCCACTACTAGCACACCGGCGGCCATTTCCTATTCGCCGTGTCAAGATACTTCCGAAGACCTCTCTGCACGGACTGGTGCGTCATCTGTTCGCATGGAGCCCGTCCAGGCTCCTTGTGAGTTCGGCAGCGAAAGCCCAGGTTGTTGTTCCGATTCTCGGGCGAGTTCCAGTTTCGGTACGCCGCACGCACGTTCTGCGCGTTGGAGTTCCAACTACCGCCCCGGATAACCCGATTCGCTGAATTTTCGATGACTCACGCTTAGACACATTCATACCATGCTGGAGCATTTGCCGCGAGTCCTTGCCGACGCCACTGAAGCGAGTCTGCGTGGAGCGTAATCGCCAGAGCTGCGGAGTAGCCGTTTTGCAGCTGCTTGGCCGTGATCTTCCCTGATAGCCAGAGTTCCTCCCATTTTGCTTTCGTCTGGCGAAACCTTTTCCGACGGCTTGCTGACAAACGAATTGTCCCGCGATAGATACGGTAACCGCAAAGTGTAACACCCTGCCGGCTACTATTGATCTCGCCAGAATCTCGAAGTGAAAGTTGGAGAGTTTCTTCGGAGAATTCTCGAACGGCAGCTACTGCACTCTTGGTCTCTGCCAGATCAGGACACCAAAAAACAAAGTCGTCCATATAACGTACCATCGCCCGCACACGCGAGTGTTCGAGCAAAAAACGATCAAGCAAACCAAGATAGAAATTCGCAAAATGTTGAGAAGTCAATGCACCGATTGGTAATCCGCGGCCCGGTGCGTCTGAATGCGATTCGACAATTCGCCGGAGCAGCAGGCAAACACCTTCTGACCGAAACCGCCGATGAAGCATCTCCAAGAGAATCTCATGGGGTATGCTAGCGAAGTATTGACGTACGTCTTGTTTGGAGAAGCAGTCGAATCTCCGAATATGATGCTGGCACCGCGTAACGGCCGCCAGCGAACCCTTCCCCGTTCGACAAGCAAACGTGTCATCAATCATCGATCGATCCAATACCGG
The DNA here is from genome assembly GCA_039030255.1 of Planctomycetota bacterium. GTDB lineage: Bacteria > Planctomycetota > Planctomycetia > Pirellulales > Pirellulaceae > Aureliella. Next base: position 4,740 of record JBCCEO010000670.1, read on the forward strand.
AGACACATGGTTCATCAACGCATGATGAAGA
>JBCCEO010000671.1:0-4768 GCA_039030255.1 Planctomycetota bacterium
ACGAATATGACCTGACTCGCTATCGTTTGGTAAAGCGTGATGATGTTAGAGCGATAATCGAGTCTCGCAGGACTACCTTGCGCCACGCCAGCGAAACGGAATGGCCTGAGTTCACGCCTCTCGAGGACGGCTTCAACACAATCGCCATACCAATGGTTCAGCGACGTTCTCCTATATTCGGTCGCCACTTGTCAACGGACTTCCCGATTGATGGATTTGTCATGGAGATTCATGACGGTCGGCCGGGAAGTTCATCGAATAGGTGGGTCATTACTTATGCCGAGCAATGGCTTGACGAGCCCTTTCATAGCTACCTATTGCATGAGCGAGATGTTACCTGGCGGCCCGAACTAGAATGCAAATATAAGGGCGTTCGCATTTTTGAAGTCCCGCAATTCGCCGAAGTAAACGATCAGGAACTCAATTGGTAATCGCTTTTCGGTTCATTCGTGACGGAGCATTCATTCAGCTACATCGTTCTACCGCCGTCGACAACTAGCAATTGCCCGGTAGTCATGCTGGCCTGCACGGCAAGATAGAAGATAGTCTTAGCAATATCTTCAGGTTGAGAGAGTTTTGGGATAGGAATCGTTGCGATACGAGCCTCAATCTCTGCTTCCGACATATCCTGTCGCAACCATCGGCTATTGATCGGCCCTGGGCAAACTGCGTTGACTCGAATCTTCGGTGCGAGTGACTTTGCAAGTGATTTTGTGATGGTATTTAGCGCTCCTTTACTTGCACAGTAAGCGATAGAAGATCCAAATCCAGAAATGCCAGCCACGGAGGAAACATTCACGATTGCGGCATCAGACTCCAATTCCAAGAGTCTGCGACAAGCACGTGCCACGAAGAATGGGCCCTTCGTATTCACGGCAAAGATCTGATCCCATTTCGTTTCGTCCATTGCTTCCAAGTCGTCGATTGGCACAAAGTGCGTTGTTCCTGCGTTGTTGACGACAACATTCAGACGACCGAACTTATTTGCGACCTGTGAAACCATCGCTTGCACTTGCGAATTACTGCTCACGTCGCAGCGAAGCAAAAGTGATTCTGAATTTACTTCAGAGATGAGCCGACAAGTCTCTTGCGCTTCAGCTTCGTCGTCACCTGGATAGTTGACGACCACTCGGTATCCTGACTCGGCGAACCTTAGCGCGCAAGCTCTTCCCACCCCGGTTGCCGAGCCCGTTACCAATGCAACTTTATGATGCGATGCATCCACTTTGGGGTCACCTATCTATTTTCTCAATCCCAGTATCTGTCGCGCCTCGTCGGGGGTCGCAACCTCACGCCCCAACTCTCCGGCAATTCGTACAATGCGTTCGACAAGCTGACTATTGGAGGCCAAAACTCCTTTGGTGTAGTAGATGTTGTCTTCCAAACCCACTCGCACATGACCACCCATCACGATTGCCAAGGTGGCCATCGGCAATTGAAAACGCCCCAATGCGGCTACCGTCCACGTCGAATCCGTTGGTATCGTCTCACTCAAGAAAAGCATCGTCCGAGCGTCTGCGGGCTGGCCTCCGCGCATGCCCATCACGAAGTCGAAATGCATTGGAGCATCGACCAATCCCGCTTCTTGCAAACGAATCGAATTGGCGATCATGCCCGATTCGAAGATCTCCATCTCAGGCTTCGTGCCTGCCGCCTGCATGACCTTGGCCAAATACTCGACATTAGCTTCAGAGTTCGTGTAGACCTGATCAGGAAAATTGACCGAGCCAGTCGTCAAGGATGCCATTTCGGGACGCAGCTTTGCGACGTGAGCCCCCCGAGCTTTAATATCCATGTCGGCGCGACCGCCGGTTGAAAGCTGAGAAATGATATCGCTACCGGAGGTGATTGCCCTGTGTATTTGCTCAAATATGTCCACATCCAGCGACGGCTTCCCACTTTCGTCACGGGCATGCGCATGGACCATCGCGGCTCCTGCGTCACGGCAGAGCCGCGCGTCTTCTCCGATCTCTTCCGGCGTTACCGGTACATTCGGATTCATTTTTTTCGTGGTGAGACTGCCATTGACGGCAACGGTGATGACTAGCTTTTCCATCTAGCAATCCATGATCTTTGCGACATCGTCTGGAATCGTATCCTTAGGCTTGGAGAACAGCGAAATCCCAATGAAAACGGTCGAGGAAACGAGCAGGCCAATTGTCCCACCTGCCACTCCGTATGGAATTGCTCCTCCGTTCAACTTGTTCACCAAATCGGCGACGTTGATCAAGATCCCTGCTTGAACTGAGACGATCGCAGCTAACGGCGAAGCATGTTTCCAGTTCAGTCCGAATCCGAATACTGGGGCGAGTGTGGAAGCAAAAACGCCAAATCCGAAAATGCCCAACATGCCAAGAAGCTTGGAAGGAAACACCATCGCAAAGACCGCTGACAGGATCGCCAGAACAAGTGTTGCAACGCGTGCCCATAAGAGTTGTCGATCTATGGGGCGATCAGAGAAACAGCGCGGCAAGTCATGCACTACGGCGGCGGATCCAATATTCAAGAAGCCGTCGGCGGTCGACATGATCGCTGCAAAAAGTCCTGCAAACACGATACCAGCCAGCCAGGGTGAAACGTAGTTTAAGAGAAACTGAGGCGCTGCGGAATCCTGCGACTCAAAATTCGCAATATCAAACTCGCCTTGTAGCACCAAAGTTCGCATTGCCAACCCAATTCCAATCCACAACAGCGCCGCCAAAGAATAGCCTGCGATCGTCAGTGGCAACGCTCCGCGTGCATCGGAGAGTTTCTTCGTCATCATCAGTTTTGTAACGACGTGAGGCTGTCCAACGACGCCAAAAGCAAAAAGGAAATGCCAGGAGAGGCACGCGATAATGCCGAACGTCCCCCAAGGCCCCATAGCCTCGCGATCATCCTCGGAAATGGTTCTGGCCATTTCGGGGAAACCACCTTCTACCGCCATGGAAGCTGCAATGAAGATCAGGAAAGCAGCAATGACCATGATGATCCCTTGAAAGAGATCCGTGTAAACCGACGCGATAATTCCACCAGTTACACAATAAAACACCAGAACAGCCGATGATACGATCACAAATGGCAGCAAAGTCTCGGCCATGAGCTCCCATTGCTGGCTCTCGCAAAGACGATTCCAAATATCGCGCAAAACGGTTGCCATTGCTTTGATTTGCACTGCCAAGTATGCGACAACGCCGAACAAGATGGCGGCTGAGACATGGAACCGCAGCGTCTTGCTTTGGAATCTAGCGTCAACGATGTCTGGCAATGATACGGAATTCCGTTTCTCGGCGATCAAGCGAATGGGTTTAGCGAGAAGGAAGAACGCCAAGCAGAAGCCAATCGGCGTGGAGATTAAAATCCAAAAGGAACTGAGCCCCATTTTGAAGACGAGACCTGGACCACCCACAAAGCCAAATCCACTCATGATGCTTGAGAACATTGCGATGCCGGCGACCAGCACTCCCAAATTGCGTCCCGCCACAAAAAAGTCGCTCGTGTCCTTGGTCCGGCGCATTGCCCAAAGTCCTACCCAGATGCAAATCAGCATATAGGCGATGACGAAACCGATAATGATAAAGTTGCTGTCCATGGGCAATGCAACGTGCTCAGCTCTCAGAGGCTAAGTCTGCCTCCTCGAAGACTAGACGTTTGAACGCAAATGCGTAGATCGCGATAAAGAAAAAGGGAATCGGCCAAAAAATAAAGATGGCCAACCAGGCCGACCAAGGCAAGCCAAAGGGAAGGTCGGGATCTGAGATCTCAAACGAGTATTGAACGAGGATTGCCAAGAAGAACACCACGTAAACGCCTCCTCCTCCCCAGAGAATGGCCGCAATCGACTTTTGATTTTCAGCAGTATCCCGAAAACCCAGTCGAAGCATAGTCACGAAGGTGATTAGCTGTAGCGAACCAAAGGCTGCACCGAATAGGATCAAGTCCTCAGTTCGCTCTTCCGCCGGCCCACCGATTGAAACGTAAGGCACCGCAGGGTGATCGATGCCATGCAACTTCCCTTCTTCGCCTCGAAGCAAGACGAATCCCAGAGTGCAACACATCCCTAAAAAGGCAGCGAAGAGCAACCACCAAAGTTTCATTCAGCTTTTTCCCAAATATGGACTTATGTGATTTCCAGCGATGAAATCCAAATACTAATTCAGCGAAGATTATCGCTTGAATATCGCCCCAGGTCTATCGACCCGCCAAAAACTTTCCGGCTAATCACAGTTTGAAGAAAAGCAGCTCGGATCGCCCAAAAGTAGGCCGATAATGAGCTAAGCGCTGTTACGGCGTAGCATAGCTCAGGAAGTCACTAGCCCAATCAGAGTGCATCCGCGCTTAGTTCCGCTGATGCGGAATCTTCTTCAAGCCATGTTCGGCGAATGCTCCGGCCGAAATCATCGCGACAAATGCAATTGTCGCCATCGTAGCCGGAACAAAAGGGCTCGCATAGGAATAACGACACCATTCAAGAAATGTTGACGAGGTATCGATGCTTTCTATGCATTCCTTGCAGAGCAGACTGTAACCTCTTCATCATCGCAAAACTCACACCCAATTTGCCTGAATTGAGTAGGACCAAAGGCATGCCGCAAACATAAGCGAGGAAGACAGCTTATCCGTATGATGCACCGAAGAATGGGTATTTATAACGATTGCCAATCAGCAAGCCAAGGGAGAAACTGGCTGCAGGTAGCAGGATCCCATTTGCATCGGCACCCAGCACAGAGAAGAGGCCGAGCAGTAAGCAAATCCAAGTCGTAACGGCGACTAGTGCTATGAGGCTTAC
>JBCCEO010000672.1:0-4764 GCA_039030255.1 Planctomycetota bacterium
CTCAAAGAGAATCCCTACGGAGCCGTGCAAATCTGGATACGTACTGCCCTTGCCTGGATAAAAATCATCGAAGCGTTCTTCCGTGAAGAAAAGTTCGCCCGCTTGATCCATACTCGCAGCATGCTCTTTGGCAAACTGCCGAGTTAATTCCAGGTTCTTCCTGGGGGAGAATGGATTCGTTCGCGCAGGAATACCAGGTTGAAAAAAGTAGCTGGAAGTCCCGCCCATCTCATGAAAGTCCAAAACCACGTTTGGCTTCCACCGGTGAAACAGCGCCACACGACCTTTGCTTTCGGGATGTACAAGCGGCAGCCAATCACGATTTAAGTCAAACCAGTAGTAGTTCGTGCGACCGCCCGGCCAGGGCTGAACGTGCTCGCGATCGAGACTTGAAGGAGAAGCAAACACCCCACGATTCTCATTCGACCAATTCGCGAATCGATCAACTCCATCAGGATTGAGAGCAGGATCGACCAGGTAAACTCCCTGCTGCAAATAGTTCCGTGTTACTTCCGAAACAGACGAGGCCAAATGATAGGCCACCAATGGTGCTGCATTGAAGGCGCTAGATTCATCGCCGTGCACGCTATAGCCCATGTACATCACGAGTAAGTCTTTACCGAGATCGAGACGCGCTCTGCCGCTGGTCAGCTTGCGGCGCCGCGTCCTCAGCTCCGGTAGCTTTTCGATGTTCTCAGGAATAGAAATCACAGCAGCCAACAAGGGGCGCCCACCATGAGACTTCGCGTAGTGCTCTAATTCGACACGTGGCGAGGCGGACTCCAAGTACTCAAAGTAGCGAACCACTTGATCGTGCCGCAAATGACGTGAGCCGATTTCGAAGCCAAAAAACTGAGCGGGCGTTAGTATGGAGGGATCATGCTTATCGCCGGAAATTACAGCTGCCGGGTCCCCCGCTTTGGCAGGTTGCCAAGAACTACAAGCCGCGACAACTAATAATACACTGAAAAAAATGCCGAACTTTGTCGTGTTAGAGCCGACTCGGAGAACACGCTCAAGGTGAAGATATTCAGGATGCATCAAACGGCGCCAAACAGGTTCAAAAAAGAAAGTTAGCCAGGCAGCAAAAACAAGCCGACTATAACCATTATAGTTGCTTTGGCTGAAACACTGCTTGCCGAATGAAGCTAGATTGGGCGAGAATTGCGGCCATCATTGACCGAGCAAGATTTTAGGTCGTAATGCGCTGACCTAAAGGTTGTGTTTGAGCAATTCGTCCAATGTTGCTCGGACCAGTGCCCTGTTCTCCCAGTCTCGTTTCGCCATCCAAGAATGTATGGCAAAGCGGCGTAGCTCGCGGGTTGGGACTAACGCTCTCGCGTCCGTAAGGAATCGTGACGCGGCTGTAGAAAATGGGTCTTGTTTCCAACGTCGCGAATTGAAGTTCGATCCCGAAAGAAACAGGACGTTCAGCAATTGCTCGAATTCCAAATACACATATTCTTTTTTACTCATCGCATGCGGCCTGTTGCGTCGGTAACTTCATGTAGCATGAGGCAAAAAATAGGATCGGCGTCTGGGGACTTGCCCAAATATCTCCCCCTCGTCATCACTACTGTTCAACCACAATCAGCGTCGAAAGTTGCTTGGAAAAAGCCGCTAGTTGAAAATAAAAGTCGCCAATCAGATTGCCACGACCATCGATTGCACCCAAATTGCATGGTTAGGTAAATCTTTTAACAAAGCGTTATGACATGCTTAGCTCTGAAAGCAGCTTTTCGCGAACAGAATTGAAGCTGCAATTCGTGCACGAACCCATGCGAGCAGGCAGCTTTGCTAGTTGTTGACGGATCCGATATGTTTCGCATAGTCGCCATTTATGTGTCCTGAATATGCTTGACGGCGAATTTCGTCATTCGCAATTTGACGCGAATGACAGATTTTGCGGCCGCGCCTAGCATCACAAAAAGGCCTAACATTCGTATCCATTTTGCCGAGTTAGGGTACAATGCAGGTTTTGAAAATGTGAGGATTTAGGCCCCCAAATGATACTGGTTTTGGATAATTACGATTCCTTTACATACAACCTTGTTCAGCGTTTGGGGGAGATTGACTCCGGCGTTGAGATAAGCGTTATGCGTAACGACAAGATTTCCATTGAGGAAATCGAGCAGATGGGGCCGGAACGTATCCTAATCTCTCCAGGACCTTGTACGCCGAGCGAAGCCGGGATTAGCGTTGCGATCGTGGAACAGTTGGCAGGCAAGTATCCGATCCTTGGGGTATGCCTTGGTCACCAGTCGATCGGCCAAGCATTGGGCGCCAGTGTCGTCCGAGCGCCGCATTTAATGCATGGCAAAACGGACGAAATTCATCACAATAACGCAGGTTTTTTCGAGGGGCTGCCTAATCCTTTCACTGCCACTCGTTACCATTCTCTGGTCATCGATCCGAACTCGTTGCCAGACTGCTTGGAGATGACTGCTTGGGTTGACGAACCAGACGGATCGCGACAAATCATGGCCGTTTCCCACCGCCAACATCCGCTCGTCGGCTGGCAGTTTCATCCAGAGAGTTTTTTGACGGAACCAGGTGTCGAGTTACTGACTCGATTTCTTACTTGGAACCAACCAGCTCTCTCCTAGTGCTTCTCGTTGATTTCATCTTTTCGTTCAAACTGACTTTCAGCAAATGTACTGTGTAACCATCGGAAGAAGTCGACATAAGGCAATGATTGCCGAGTACCTGCATGCGGCGGAGAACGGAGCAGATGTCGTTGAGCTGCGTTTAGATTACATCGGCAGGCGAAGTATCGACCTGAAGCGACTGCTAGAGAATCGCCCTTGCCCAATCGTCATCACCTGCCGTCGTCGCGAAGACGGAGGACGTTGGGAACGCTCCGAAGAAGAACGACTTGTTGTATTGCGCACCGCAATCGCAACGGGCGTCGATTTTGTGGATTTGGAAGAGGACATTGCTTCTGCTATTCCACGCTACGGTTCAACCAAGCGCATTATCAGCCTGCATAACTTTGATGAAACCCCCGAAGATCTTCGATCCGTGCACAAACGGCTTTCAGATCTCGACGCGGATGTTATTAAGATAGCCACCATGGCGAACTCCTTCACGGACTCGATTCGCATGCTGCGGCTAGCCGAGTCCACCGAGTTGCCAACGATTGCAATCTGCATGGGTGACCTGGGGCATATTACCCGCGTCATGGCGTTGAAAAACGGAGCTCCTTTTACCTACACCGTGATGAAGGCGGGCAAAAAGATTGCTCCTGGTCAAATCACCCTGGAAGATATGATCAAGTTCTATCGTCCGAAAGAAATCGATGGTGACACACAATTGTTTGGAGTCGTTGCCGATCCGGTAGCACACTCGCTCAGTCCACACGTCCACAATGTTGCATTTCAAAAATCACAGCTAAACTGCCGGTACTTGCCGTTTCGTATTCCTAGTGATGAAATCGCATTGTTTCTTCAATGGTGCAAAGAGGAGGAAGTAGGCGGTATCAGCGTCACCATTCCTCATAAAGAATCGGCTATGACTCATCTCGATGAAATAGAGGCTGCCGCAAAGGGAATTGGAGCGATCAATACCGTTTCCGTCCGAGGTATGAATGCAGCCGGCTACAACACGGACTATCGCGCAGCAATGGATTGCTTGGAAGAAGCACTAAAGACGCAACGCACCATCCAAAACGTAAGTGAAGAGCTGCGTGAAGACGATTTGTTTCGTGGTCGCGGGGCTTTGGTCCTAGGTGCTGGAGGCGCTGCCCGAGCAATTGGTTACGGCCTACGCCAACGTGGTGCCCTCGTCGCTGTTTCCAGCCGAACTGCCGAACGAGCCGAGCGCTTAGCCTCCGATATCGGCGGACGTTTCCTACCCTGGGACTCACGCTACGAAATCAATCCGGGCATCCTCGTCAATTGCACTCCCGTCGGCATGCACCCAGACGTGGACAGTACGCCCTACGATGGCGAAAAACTCAACGAAGAGATGATCGTATTTGACACCGTCTACAATCCAGAGAACACAGTACTAATCAAACGCGCTCGCGAAGCTGGCTGTTTTGTGATCAATGGATTGGATATGTTTATTCGTCAAGCCGCCTATCAGTTCAAACTCTTTACTGGCCTAGAGCCGCCTATTCGAGACATGCGTGACACGGTGAAACGCATCACTTCACCGGTAAAACACTAGAGCCGCATCATGAAGATCGCCTGTGTTCAAATGGATGTTACAATAGGAGCGATCGAAGCCAACTTGACGAAAATGATTTCGCGCGTTGAAGTTGCGGCCGAAGAGTCTTGCGACTTGGTCATTTTCCCTGAATGCTCCCTCACAGGCTACTGCTTTGAATCGCTTGCCGAAGCCCAGCAGTTCGCCCAGCCAATACCCGGCCTCGCAACGGAGCGCATGCAATCCTTGTCAACGCGACTAAACCTACACATCGTTTTTGGCATGTTGGAATCCGAGGGCGATCGTATTTACAACGTGGCGTGCTGCATCGGCCCAAGCGGCGTCGTTGGCAAGTACCGAAAAGTGCATTTGCCCAAGCTAGGCGTCGATCATTTTGTCACGCCTGGTGACCGGCCTTTCGAAGTACTTGACATTGGACAGTGCCGCGTCGGCATGCTCATCTGCTACGACGCCAGCTTTCCAGAAGCATCGCGTTGCCTGATGCTCCAAGGAGCAGATTTGATTGTTCTGCCGACCAATTGGCCTCCCGGAGCCGAGCCAACGTCAGAGCATGTCATTAATGCTCGCTCCTCCGAGAATCATATCTACTTTGCC
>JBCCEO010000673.1:0-4764 GCA_039030255.1 Planctomycetota bacterium
CGGGATGGTGCGGCTACCTTTCCTTCTTCTCGTTGTACCAACCTGATTCTATGGTTCAGTTGGTACGGAATCATTCCGACGCTGGTTGGCAGATCTTTTCGGGCTATGAAGTGGCTGGCTGGGATTTCTGGCTCGGGCCGCTTGGCATGAGTGGGCTACTAATCGCGATGGCAGCCTCGTTTCTAGTCATCGGCGCGTTGCGTTTTTCCCGGCGTGATCTACCTTCTCCGATGTAGACCCGGCTTCCGTTCTATCTAGCAATAACGACGACGACGGGAAACCATTGCTAGAGCAAAGAGGCCAAGTAGACCAGCCGAGGTTGGTTCGGGAACAGGTGGAGTGAGCGTCCAACCGATGACGTCAAAGGCTTGAATGTCGGCAGCAGTCACAACATTGAGGCTGCCAGCAGGGGCTGCCGTCGGATCCATGATGCCGATACCGAGGCCGTCTCGCCAGTGGCTTGCCTGACGAAGGTCGCCATTCGCGAAGCCTCGCGAGAAATGATCCTGCCCTGCTAATACTCCACCGCCGATAGTCGTACCGCCATCCAACGAATAGAATTTCGCCCTGTTGTCCGCAGTGAAGTCCAAGTCGGCGCCGGCGGCAACGCTTTCGACTGAGTGGCGGGTAAGGTCCATTGCGGTGATAAAGATGAAAGCGTCGTCGTTAAAGTTACCGTCGTCGTTGGCGTCGAGAACATCCACGCCGCTGACAAATCCCATGGCGTGGCCAAGTTCATGAATTGCTACCCCGACGAAATCAATTTGCCCAACCTCGATTCCATCGGATTGATCAAAATCGAAAGCGAAGTCGCTGTTGAAAGTAATTGTCGTGTCATTGACTCCAGAATTGCCGTTAACAAGTCCTAAAGCTTTGGCATTGGCACGCGGAATCTGCATCGTGGTATTGTTAGCGCCATTGTCGTTGTCTAAGTATGGGTTTTCATTACTGGCCCCAGTAGCTTCATTGGTTTCGTTGATGAAAACGCTCAGTGCATTCCCAGCGGGCAGATTTGAGGAAAATGTCGTGTCATCGGCCGAGCTTGCATCGGCGACAATAGCGTTTCGAAAATTCGCGTAAGAAACTTGTACGCGTGGAGAACTTGCTTGCCCTAGTATGCTTCCGCCGAGGCTACTGAAGCCTGCGTTGACATTCACGGTAATGTCATCGTTGTAGATATTTGACCAAAAATCTGCGGCCGCAGCAAAGCCGGCGTCTGCTTGCGGATTGCCTGTGGAAGTAATGTTGAACGTCAGAGCGGCTTGAGTTTGAGAAATAATGGTCAAACACAATGCCAAACCAAGGGCAGAGCAGCGAATCATGAAAATACTCGATCAGCATCCAGATGGATGTATTTGCAATAGTTTGCGGCCAGATGAGACGTTTGGTCGCGGTCGGAATAGTGGACTAGATTCTGATCTACGCTTGTTTCGCGTCAAGAATATTGCCGCAATTGAGAGAAAGAAAAACGCTGTCCTAGCACCTATGGTTGGCTGCGAAAACCAGAATGATTGCATCCAGAAGGGCAGTTAGTTCTTATGAGCTATTCGGGAAGTTCTTGTTTGTTTGTTTCCGGAAGGAAGATCAGTACGACCAGCCCGAGCAGATAGATCAAAGCTAGGCCACAAATTGCATATCGCAAATCGATTCCTTCCCACTGCTTAAGGATGCCCGAGAAATAGAGAACAGGCACCGCAGCAAGCCTCCCGCCGTTAAAACAAAAGCTTGTTCCTGTGGCGCGCAGATGTGTCGGGAAGAGCTCCGGAAAGTAGACTGCGTACCCGGAGTGCATGCCCATCGTTAGAAAACCGAATATGGGCAGCAACACCATCAATTGCCAGTACGTTTGCGGCAGGAAACAAATCACCGGTACGATGAGCAACCCCAGGATGTGAAAGGCTGCGAAGGCTGGCTTGCGGCCCAACCACGCGGCAATTGGCCCGAACGCCAACAGCCCACATCCTCCTCCTGTCGCTTGAACGAGGCTATACGCCAACTTGGCCGTCGCACTTGCTTCCTTCGTCGTCGTTCCTTGGGATTCCAAAAACATCCTGACGATATCCTGTCCAGCAATCGTGACGCACCAAAACGTCGCAAGTCCGACTGCGGCGAGCAACATTCCGAGGATGGCTCGGCTTGACCACTGCGGATTCAAAAGCAAGTCCAGGAAGCTGCCCATTTTCGCTGACTTGGCTTCCTTCTGCTCCTTCCATTTTTCCGGTTCTCGAATACTGGCTCTGACCCAAAGAACTAATAGGGCCGGCAATACGCCAAGGACGTATGCATAGCGCCATTCGGAGGCTACCCACCAGCCAGCAAGGCCGGCAAGCCAAGTGCCGATTACGCTGGAGGCATGGAAGATAGAAGAGGCTTGAGAACGAGCCTTGGATGGAAACACCTCTGCCACCAAAGCTGCAGCTACAGCCCATTCACCCCCGATCCCTACGGAAACCAGAAACCTTAGTGCACAGAGTTGATATATATCGTTGACGAAATAGGTCAAGCCAGAGAACAGCGAATAAAAAAGAATGGTCACGATCATGATGGGACCGCGACCGAAGCGATCGGCCAGCGTGCCAAAGGCAAGTCCGCCGACTGTGCCACCAGCCAGGAAAATGGCTAACAACCAATCGCCCCAGCGCGCTATCAGCGCTTCGTCGCCATCCAGGAGTTCAGCCAAGACCTCGCCACGCGTAATGTTGAAAATCTGGCTTTCGTAGACATCGAATACCCAGCCCGCCGATGCGATGATCAAGACCAGCCATTGATATCGCGTGATGCCTTGGTACCACTTGTCAGTGGTTTCTAGGTTTTCTAATTCCTTACTTTCGAAATCTTGTGAAGAGGACATGGATGGCAAGCCTGGGGAGTGAGTGGGCGAGAGGAGTTGGCAAGGGCGAGGAATTGAATTCGACTTGTTGTCGGCTTAATCTGCGATGAATGTATTAGTTTTTCAATCCCTGCCAGTGCGATTGCATGTCGCCTAACGAGGCTAGGACGCGGCGCTTGCCCTCGAAAGGCCGTCTTCCGTGCATGACCACCGTGTTGTCAATCAATACGGCGTCGCCATTTTGCCATTCCATATCGAAGGATGACTCGTAGGCCAATTCTATCATGCGATTCACTGCTTCGGCGTTTAGCTTTGAATTGTCGCCAAGCCGTATTGCCTTTGAAGGGTCATTGCGATCATCGCTCCATCCGGCGTAAGCAGCAATCAACTGATTAAACAATGTCTTACGGCCGTCCCTTAGGGTTCGCACTGCGGGTAGAAGCGGCGTAGTACAACGCAAGCAGGAATCTTGCTGCCACAGCCAGCTATAGTCTAGTTCTTTGAGACGAGCCTCCGCTTCGTCCTTCGTTTCCACGCCAAGAGTACTTTGCCAACTGCGGCCCATTCCGGAGTGTGGGTCGTCGCTGTCTGGCATCACGTTGGTGTACTTGAGGCCTTTGGCTTCGAGTTCTTGCAAGAAGTCCTCGTGTTCTTGGTAGAGTGATTCATACAAAATATCCGATCGGCAAATTGGGGTTGCCCCGCCCTGCTCCGCCGCTTGTTCGCAGAAGAAAAGTATCCAAGTCGGATAAAAGGGAGTTTGCGCCATTTCGTGGTGCAAGTAGATCTTTACCGAGGAAGGTGCTTCGTTGGCCGAGAACACGCGTTCGGTAAAGTTAACTCTGACTGCGTTCGAAAGTGACTTCTTGTAAGGAAAATTCTCGATTCCCAAGGCGCCGATCAAGGCGTCAAAATCTTGTGCTCCTTGAAGTCCAAAACTCCTGAACAGCACTGCACCATGCCGCGTCGCCTCTTTAAGCAGCTTGCCCCGCTCGGATTGAATCCATGTAAGGGACGAGTGGAGAGCGTCCTTGGTGAGTGCCCCCAAGTAACCAAGAGGAAAATTACTCTCACTTTGAAGTCGTGAAGCCTCATAATTCTCCGCTTTGGGAACCTCAAAAACAGAAGGGCGGGATCTTGTAGCCATAGATTTCCTCAGAACACATGCCGAATAGCAGTCTCCCATTGTACCAGACAGCATTTGGATGTCTTGGCTGTGGCAGGCCGACCAATGTACCTAGTACGCCTACAGTGCCCAGGTCGTAAAGCGAAGCTGCGCCGATTCATTTGAATAGCCGCATACTTTCAAAGGCGGCCGTTTGGGACAGTCTGAAAGGGAAAGTTGAATAGATAACTCTGCTGGTACATCGCGTGGCAAATCCCTGCCAAATGGTCCGCATAAGAGGACGGAAGCCCCAAAAAATGCGCAACATTATGTGATTCTTCTCGCAAGTCATTGCACAGCGGTGAGTGAGCAGTGATGATAGGCGATGCCTTGTTGTATGAAGCTCATTTAGCTTGGTTCTTGCCCAATGAACAATTCACAAAACAGTAACCAACGATCTGTCGAAGAACGCGACTATGCAGACCGCGAGGAGTGGGAACGCATTCACTTGCGGCGGAAAAACGCATTTGGCGAAGCCTACAAAGTACCGAAGCAAGATGAATCGGGTAACGTGCCTGAGTCCAAGGATGGTTCTGATCCCAGGCAGCCCAAAAACCTAGTCGGATTATCTTTAAGCGGTGGCGGGCTGCGCTCGGCGCTTTTTAACGAGGGATTTCTGCAAGCGCTTTCGCACAAAGGCTTGCTACGTTACGTAGATTACCTGGCCAGCGTTTCTGGTGGTGGATACATCGCAGGCCGCCTGATGACTTTCTGTAAAAGAGAGAAATCTACGGAGAGTTTTCATGACGACCAAGTGACTACGCCGGAG
>JBCCEO010000674.1:0-4763 GCA_039030255.1 Planctomycetota bacterium
CATCCACCAACAATATGGTGGCTTACGGGGCATCATCCACAGCGCCGGAACAACTCGCGACAGTCTTCTCCTTAACAAAACGGTCCAGGACATAGAAACCGTGTTGGCTCCCAAAGTTGCTGGCTTGGCCAATATTGATGCTGCCCTGCGACATGCGAGCCAGTCTGAAGTCCAAAACGTCGTATTTGACTGGGGGACACATAGATATCATCCGGGCAGGAAACGTAATGATGCCTGGCACTTCGAAGAAATCCAAAGCCATCCGGCAAGATTTCCAAAGTTCCCTCGCCAAACATTAGCCCATTGTTTTTCAGCCTTGCTTTCAAAATCTGAAAAATGAGCTCGCGTTTGTCGAGACCCGTTGCGTCTACTTGCTCTTCCTCCGCTACCGCATACAGATCTTCCTCAGACATATTTTGAAGAGCAGCAAAGGTCGATTCTTGGCGGCGATTGGAATCATCGTCACTACGCCCAATCCGCGCACCCTCGCTTGAGATCTCCTCCGCCAAAGACATTGGCTCTCGATCGGAATCCAACTCACGTATTCGCTTTTCGACATCTGGGTCCTGGTGGGAGCGACGTCTTCCAGATCGGTTTGCACCGCCTGCAGAACCGGATGAACGATTTCCAGACCTGTCCCCACGCCATCGCGGAGGACGTTGACCAGCCATGTGGAACTCCTAAGGGAGGAAAAGTACCTTGAGGGGTGAAAAGGGGCCTTGGGGGGCAATCAAGGTCTTATATACGGACCAACTGCCAATTCGGTTGCCAATTAGCTCAAAACGGGACGTAGGATCCGCGATTGGGCAGCAATCCCTGCTACGCGATAGAAGCGATGATTCTGGGAGGGCTTAGAAAAGACATCTGTATCCAATGATGCATGATTACTCGACATTATAGGCGCCGCATCATTCGAAAACAGCGTGAAATTACTGGCTTTGCGCAGAATAGTGACCGTTGGGGCAAGGTTTCACACTAGGCCAAGCTTACGGGGCGTTTGCCGCTCATGCCGAAACGAAAATGCTAACCCTGTCTCTGCTGGATTGTCCCGAATGTCCCAGGACAACCAAGTGTCGCGCCCACGTCAGATAGAATTTCACAGTGCCAGCTAATGCCAAGTGCTGGCGCGATTTAGCCGTTTGCGGGTTACCAAAAAGTAAGATGGCTTATAGTTGAACGCACATGGACGCTAACAATTTGGCGTTTTGTCCCGATTGAGGCAGGCCACAAACGGTCCGGGATCTTCAATTAAGAAAACCGGGGCTCGACAAGAGTGCTTGAAGCTCTTTGAGCCGTCCCGTGATAGGGATCAAGCTTCCCGCAAATCCGTATGCGGAAGTTCTGCTGCCCTACGTCGTATCAGCCTCTAAGTTGCAGCCATTCCATTTTCTTTCGTCGACCCGCAATTCCTCGGCCTCAGGTCGAACCGTTTCGAAATAGCGAATTTCCTCGTTGTTCTACGGGTCGCGTTTTCCAGTGGCAAACTTCAAGGCCAGAGCTGCAAACAACGCTGTTTTCCTCAAGTCGCTGTAGAATTGGGCGCGGCTTTCCCAAGTTTGCTCAAACGGAACCTACGGATGTGATGCTCGGTGTGCAACCCCAAAATTGAAAACGCTCTCGCCGCAAGCCTGCAGCTCAAACGATAGCTGGCATCACGCCAACTTCGCCCTCACGTTCGCGGAGCGTGAAATGCCGAGCTTCCGAGCGGCCTCGCGGAGCTTTTCGCGACTGGCGGATATAAACCTCCCGAGTAAACGACCACTGCACAGCTGCTGCATCCGAGCATCCCAAGCCTCAGCAGTACTACCAATCCACTCCAGGATATCCGCCACCTCAGCCGAAATAGCCGCCTTGCCGCGACGCAGCAAACGCCCCGTGTACTCCACCAACAGCAAGTAATTGCCAAGCGTGACACCTTCCAGCATTCCTTCACGCTTCTCGCCCTGCCGTCGACGATCCTCGATCGGAATCAACCAGCACTTAGACTCCAGCCTCTTGGCCGCCTTCGACGCTGCCACAGAGCCTTGCTTGGCAGCCTGCAAGTCCTTGCTCCGCCCCTGAGCCTGCACAGAATCGACACGCGCCTTGACTGACGTATGCTCACTATTCTCAGGCTCTTTGGCCAAACCTGCGGCCACTGGATTCAAGTCGATATACGCAGCCACTGACAGAAGAGCTTCTTCATCCAGTATCGCTATCGACTTGAAGAGCCCTTCAAAAAACGCACCGGTGCAACGCTCTTCGCGGTTCACCAGCCGCGACAAAGGCTCTTTCAGGCTCTTCATAAACCAGCTCAACGACCCCAAACGCTCGCGGGCCACGGCCAACCACTGCTTGTCCTTCAGTCGCTCTCTTCGCAGCTCCTTCAACTTATTTGGCGGCAACACCTTGCGATCCGTCCCACGCAGTGGATAAAGTTGGAACCAGCGATCCAGCACCTCTTCCTCCGACCAAGCCTCAGCCACTTCCGGATCCAGCCTGACTAACACATGCAAGTGATTATCAATCACCGAGTACCCGCCCACCGACACGGCGAAGATCGAATCGAGCATCTGTCGACGAGTCTCAATCCACTTCTTTCTGCCCCCACTTGCTCCCCTTCTCCCAGCAAGTGCGCTCGACGCACACAGCGTGAAATACAGTGGTACCACCGGCTCACCGTCGCATCCACCTGATCTAAACGACTGCACCATTCGTGTCCGACACCTTTTCTTTTCCCGGCTAATGGTACCAATTAAGGACAATTAGCTTGTTGCCGGCTTCACGAAGCCGTTTCCGCCCTTCAGCTGAGAACCTTGCCTTCTGAACGTCAATGACGCGGAGGTTTGGCATCAAACAAATTGTGTCAATTGATTCATCTCCAATATGTGAGTACGACACGTCGAGTACTTCCAACCCACTAAACATATGAAGCTTAGTGATATCTGGTTCCAGGATACATCCTCTGAGGCCGAGCAACCGCAGATTGGGGCAGGCCGCAGCAGCCTGTAGTCGCTCATCGTTGATTTTCGAGTTTCGAAAATAGATTGCTTCAATGTTATTTTTGTCCCTGAGGTGGGGGCAATGATCGGTCCCGCATATTTCGCAAGTCCGTACACCAAAATCCTGCTCACTGTACCAAACCGGACCGGTCTTTATCGTCGCACCGAGTCGCTTGAGTCTCGTTGGCACAGTTTCCTTGGTCGCAAAGAATACGCAAGCAATGGCTACGGTGCTCATGATGACGAATAGCGTTCGTATACTTGTTTTCTTTGCCATTTTCGCCCGCTACTTTCCTTCCCGGTTCGGCCCACCATCTATCGGCCGTTCGTCAGCATCGCCGTGTTGAACGGTCAAGCGTTTCCAATCCCATGATACGACGGCGCGAACAGTAAATCGTATGGGGGCACTGCACTCCATCGACATATCAGCGAAGCGGTGCTGCTGGCCTTCTGATTGACCTGAGATTGCGGGGGGAACCGCTGATTTTCGGTTTGGCATTCGTTTCCTCCTTGAGATTGCAATGCTAGCTGGCTCCAGTCGGCCAGTCTTAGTAACCCCTTGAAATCCAGTGTAATTCCGTTGTTGGATCTGACGCAATTCGAATGAACTGTATCATTCTGAATGCCGTGAGCACCGAGTACCCACCCACCGACACCGCGAAGATCGAATCGAGCATCTGTAGCCGCGTTTCAATCCACTTCTTTCTGGCCCCCACTTGCTCCCCTTCGCCCAGCAAGTGCGCTCGCCGCACGCAGCGTGAGATACAGTGGTACCACCGGCTCACCGGCGCATACATATGATCTTTTCTATCCTACTGGAATGAAAACGCAAAGTCAATTACATTGCCTAGTATCTTAAAGACGCACCTTATTGCTATATCCAACCGGTTGCACTGTTGGGTGTCGCTTGCGCTGGTGCCGACCGTAGAGACGTAGATCGTCATTGCATTGAAGCTTGACTTCGCAGGACAGCCTGATCGCGTCTCTTTTCATTGTAAACCCGAACTGTCGCTAGATCGGTCTTTGGACCAGATCGCATTTACTAGGAAGGGAGCTATGACTACTTTCGACCGCGTCATTGGCGTAGATGTTTCATCAACGACACTTGATATTGACGATGCGTTTGGCAAAACCCAAAGGCAAGTGCCAAATCAAGTCTTGGCATCCAGAGACTTATTGTCAAGAGGGTAAATCCCAAGGTCCGAACGTTGGTAGTATGCGAAGGAACAGGCGGATACGAGCGTGACTTGGTTGATGCATTGCACGATCTCGGCATTGATGTGTGCGTTGCAAACTCACGGCAAGTTCGTGACTTGCGCGTGGCCACGGTTTGCTGGAGAAGAGCGATTGCATTGACGCCTCAATCCTACGCAAGTTCGGGGAAGACGTGAAGGTACACCTTGCATCTCCGCGAACCGTCGCTCAGCGCGAAGTGAATGCCTTAGTGCACAGACGTACTCAAGTTATAAAGCTGCGAAATGCGGAAAAGAGCGCCTCGGGCAGACTCGAGACTCCTTCGCTCGTGAGTGCGTTGAGGATACTCTTGCACACTTAAGCGTTCAGTTGGAAAAGATCGAAAAACGCTTGGGATTGGCGTTAAAAGACTTGGCGAAAGAGAATCCTGCGGTGGCAAAAATCGTATGGGGGCACTGCACTCCATCGGGGATATTATCTCGGAAAAATTGGGGGAAATGTTGTAATGAACCAGAAAAACCTACGTCTTCATTGTGTGGACATGGTTTTGATCTGTTCCCTTCACAACATGGAACCTGCAATGGCGAA
>JBCCEO010000675.1:0-4757 GCA_039030255.1 Planctomycetota bacterium
GTGGGATTTTCCTTAGCGCCGACAACTCCCTTTTCATAAATCCATTGCCCAGTTATTTCCGTTTTGACGGTTCTATCATGAAGTTTTTCTTGACTCTTTTCCTTTCGTTTTTCAGCGTCGTTTGCTTTGCGCAAGATTGTTTGGCAAAAGAAGGCGAACGGCCGAACGTTCTGTTCATCATCGTTGATGATTTGAACGACATGCCATTGCACCCGAAAGGGAAGCCACAGGTTCCGACTCCCAATTTTGATCGTTTGGCCGCTCGCGGAGTGAGCTTTACCAACGCGCACTGCAACGACCCCATTTGTGCGCCTTCACGCTCAAGCATGCTAACGGGACTCTATCCCCAAACCTCGAGCTTGTACTGGTTTGAGGACTATCGGCAGAACGCGATTTTGAGCCAGTCCGTCACGTTGACCGAGCACTTGGCCACGCATGGCTATGGCGTGTATGGCGTTGGAAAGATTTATCACGGCAATCAAGATCCGAAACAGTTTTATACAGATCGTGGTCCTGGCGGAAATATTGGCCCTTGGCCCTGGGATGGAAAGCCTTCCACGCGGCGAGGTCTGATTCCGCATCCGCAGCAAATGTATTTCTACGCCGATGATGCGGATCCCGATATGGACTACAAATGGGAGCATACATTTGGTCCGCTAAGTAGGATTCCCGAGTACGAAGCGGACCCGGCTAATGACGTGCCGGGCTATCGAGGTTGGCGGCTATCCGGCAAGCCCTGGCGTTACGTTTCCTCCGATGATCGCGATGCAATGCCCGACGAAACGGCCGCAGCTTGGGCCGCAGATATCTTGAGCCAAGAACACGGCGATAAACCATTCGCGCTCTTCACCGGATTTAGCCGAACTCATACTCCTCTCTACGCTCCGCAGAACTACTTCGATATGTTTCCGCTGGATGAAATTGAAGTGCCTGCCTGCTACATGGAAGGCGATTTGGACGACTGTGCGGGTAGTTTGGCGAACACAAGTCTGTACGCTTTCCGGCGTTACCAAATGCTCTTTCATCACGCGGATCGTCCGCAGCTGTACAAGAAGTGGCTGCAAGCCTACATGGCTTGCGTGGCCTTTATCGATGATCAAGTTGGAACCGTGCTCGATGCGCTGGAGGCCAGTGGCCAAGCTGACAACACCATCGTGATTCTGACGAGCGATCATGGATTCCATGTTGGCGGGAAAGAAGCTCTTTACAAGCAGACGCTCTGGGACAGCGGCACTCGCATACCATTCATCGTTGCGGGCTTGGATGGAATGCCGCAAGGAGAAACCTGCCACCAGCCGATTTCCCTGATCGACGTTTATCCGACCTTTATCGATTTGTGCGGACTGCCCAAGACCCCAAACGCTGGACGCTCGGAGTATCCGTTGGATGGTCACAGCATCAAGTCATTGCTGCTGAACCCTGACGAGCAATGGGCTGGCCCCGACGTTGCGATTACAGCGTTACCCGGCAAGGATCATAGTCAGCATCGAGAGCATATGGGCACGCTCTATCCGCACTTTTCGGTGCGTGCTCAGGATTGGCGCTATAGCTTGACTTCCGATGGACAAGAAGAACTCTATCGCTATTCGAGCGATCCCTATGAATTCAACAACTTGGCCAAGGTCGGTGAGTTTTCCGAAGTCAAAGCAGCGCTCAAAGCCAAGTTGATTGCGCTTCGCGACGGCGATCGATGGCAATCGCTGGAGAGCATTCCCGACAAGCCGTTGGCGGCTTTTGAAATAATGGCTGAGGTTCGAGGCAAAGCCGCGTTTTCCTTCGGTGCCCAAGTCCTTGCGAGGGTTGAAAGCGCCGAGTGGACTCCGGTTCGGATTCGTCTCGCTGGGAAGCGATGTCAAGTCTGGATTAACAATCGCGTTGCCTCGGATTTGATTCAAGAGGAAGATTATTCAGAAGCAACTTTATCCGGCGGATCCAGCGAGCTCCGCGCGATTCGAATCCGCGAGCTCTAATCTACGCTGGAGGATTTTAGATCTGTTTAAAAAACCCATGCCCAACTCTTGTGCGCGTGTCGGTCTTATTCCAGTATTCTGACAAATGCCTGGATACTCCGAATGCTTAGGTGTTCCGACTTGGTCTTAAGTGCTTTGACTTGCAAACTGCTCTTTGTTTCGTCAAAAGCGTGACGTTCTACCGCCGGCGACTTTGACAGTCATTTCTGTAGCGGGGTCGGACATTGCATCATCTGGCCTCAGGATGGTAATTTTGAAGTGGTCTTCTGCTTTTCCTCTGATATCCGCCCGCAGAGATCCCGATGCTTCGTCTAGGAAGTTGCCAGATTCATCAAAAAATTCTGCCTCGACTACAACGCCAGACCAGGTTCGCGAGCTTGAGTTTGATATTTTGCCAATTATTTCCAGATTTCCGTTCTGGATTCTGGTTCGTGTTTCACTTATCGAAAGGTCGTTCCCGGCATCGGCTTTGAAAAACCAGATACGCATCAACGGAATGAATCCTACAAGCATGACCGGCAGCATGAGAAGCATTTGTTTCCAGCCCCAAGCTGCACCGAAGTAAGGGATTGCATCGCCGCAATTTGGACATTTCAGTTTGGCGTTCATTTTTTATGCACTCTAGAAAACGGATTGCGCTCAATCTGTTTACTTGCGGCAAGAATAGACCTGTTCGTTCGGCCTGGCCAGCTGCCGACAAGCTCTCAGTTCATCACTACTGGGTTTTCAATGACGACGGATCGCTGAAGAAGCTGGGGCTATTTTAAGCTAACGATGCACTAGCGTACAACAGGGATGTTGCGATGAAGATGTCGGTCCCATGGAAGACTTTGTACCTTTGAAAGAAAAACAGCAGAGCGTCTCGTTCTAGCCTTTTTGCGCTTCCCGCATTACACGCTATAAAAGCTCTTTCTCTGAAAGTACTTGATTTTCTTGAAAGCATTCAGTCGTAGGAATCTCATCACGCTAAAAAGCTCGCGAGACTCGGCTGAACATGAAAGTGCCCTACCACGTTAGGGTGCCAGT
Source organism: Planctomycetota bacterium (assembly GCA_039030255.1). Classification (GTDB taxonomy): domain Bacteria; phylum Planctomycetota; class Planctomycetia; order Pirellulales; family Pirellulaceae; genus Aureliella. Next base: position 2,997 of record JBCCEO010000675.1, read on the forward strand.
ACTTTGTCCAAATGCATCGCACTCAATGGCCATTTCTTGAAGCATCGTAACAAAGAGATTGCTCAACTGCGTATTATTTGCGGAATCGCGCTGAACGAAGCTTCCGTGATTTTGGGATCCACCTGCAAACAAGATTGGCAGGTTGTTTGTGTCGTGCGCGTTGGCATTCCCCAGATTGCTGCCAAACAAGACGCTGGTGTTTTGCAATAGGGAATTGGATTGTTCCTGCCGACTCTTGAGACCTGCGATCAGGCTTGCAAAACAAGTCACGATAGACGATTCGATCCTCTGTAACTTCTTGATCTTTTGTTCATCTTGACCGTGATGAGAAAGAATGTGGTGACTCTGGTCGACACCGGCAATTTTGCTAAGCGTACCATGGTCCTGAATCATCAGCGTTACAACGCGAGAGGAGTCTGTTTGCAGAATGAGGGGTATCAAATCTACGAACAGAGCGATACGTCCAATTAAGTCACGTCCGTCCTGAATATCCTGAGGCGGTTTTGCATCAACGACTGGTTTGGGCCGATCCATCCAACCTTGAAGCTCTCCGATGTTCTTTTCCGTTTGGCGAACTGAATCCATGAAATCGTTCAGCAGATGATTGTCTGCGCGGCTCGTTCGACGCTGAAGAGACTTTGTTTGTGACTTGAGTCCATCCAGAATGCTTTGACCCTGCTCAAGCTTGCGTTTCTCTGCTTTTATTTCTTCGGGTTTGCCTTGTAGGAAGAGTCTCGCGAACAGAGTTGCCGGACTGGTTTGGGCAGGGATCATGACCCCGCCGCTCGTATAGGACTGGCTTTTTTCTTCTTGTGTGCCTAACACAATGGAAGGATTTCGAGTCACGTATCCCAAATGATTCGCTGCGACTTGATCGACGGAGATGCTGTTGCGAAAACCGTCCATGCCTGGTTTGCGTGCAGCGGTTAGCCAAGTGATTTCGCTATCATGGGCCTGACGACCGGCTTGATCACCGTGCGAGAGGCCCGAAAAAAGTGTGAAGTCCTGCCGATGCTCTTGGAGCAAATCCAGGTACTTGGAACGGCCTTGCTCGTCAGGCCAAAGTGAGCCAGGGTGCAGTCCAAGCGTGTTGCAAAGGAAGACCATTCGTTTGGGAGCTTGTGGGGCGTCTGATTCTCGCGCTCCCGCCATGGACTCTAGCATTGGAAGAGCAAGTGAGACTCCTGCGGCTCGAAGCAATGTTCGGCGCCCAATCCTGTTGTGCATTTAGTTACCCACTTTAAAGTTCTCTGAAGACTCGCGATTGAACGATCTGATGAATCAATTCGCGCATTGGAAAGTCGTTGTGGCGTGTCGCATCGAGAATTTGCTGGATGCATTCTCGATCAGCAAATTCGATTTCAGAGCCCGTCGAAAAAACCATCAGTTGTGATACCAAGTTCTTGGCGAACTGTTCTTTGTTCTCAAGAAGTAGTTTTTTGAATTCTTTAACTCCAGAAAATCTGTGACCGTCCTCTGTGACGCCACTCGCATCCACTTGAAGATTTTGACGCACGTTTCCGTCGACCATGGCACGATAACGATCGCGGTACTGGCCAATGGGGTCAAAGCTCTCCAAAGCGAATCCGGGCGGGTCGATTTTCTTGTGGCAACTATTGCAAGAAGCGACATCGCGATGCGCGGCCAATTGCTCACGCAAGGTTTTTGTGCCGCGGGTATCTGACTCAGTGCGAGGTGGAGTACTTACCCAAGCCAGCGTCTTAAAAACTACGGCTAATGGGTCCTTAACTTCTCCGGTTA
>JBCCEO010000676.1:0-4757 GCA_039030255.1 Planctomycetota bacterium
AGGGCAAAACTAGACGGCTCAGGAGTTTGGAGATTCGTTTGACCAGTGTCCGTGTCGGTGATGAACGCGAACGCATCTCCAAAAACCAATCCCGTTTCGAATTCAATGCGTAGACCTGCAAATAAGTCACCTACTGGATCTGCATCTAGAAGACCAACCGCGTCGTAGTAGGTTGCAAGCACATCTTGCGAAGCAGAAATGTTGGTCAAACTCTCAAAAATGTCCTTACCGTTGGCAGAGGTTGAAGTGCCTGCCCCTCCGAACTGGCGATCAAAAACCGTATTGCCTGGCGCGCCATGTAAGTTGATTGCAACGATCGCTGTACTGGAAGTCGTCGTGAAGTTAAAGGAGTTGCTCCATGTGCTTCCTGGCCCCTGCGTTATTTGCCAGGAGCTGCCAAAGGCTCCGCCTGTCTCAGTCCCGGTGGTTGTCCAAATTTGCGTTTCTGTCGTTGCGTCAGCATACGTGACTTCGACTGACATGCCCGCCATTATCGCACCGTGAGTTCCGAAGGTGGCAAGTGTTGATGTGGAATACTGCTGGCCAAACTCCTCATCCAAGATGAAATCGCCCCGAACTTGCGAATGGAAACAAGCCGTGCCCGCGCAAACGCATATAGCCGCTGCAATAAACTGCTTGAAACCCATTCCTAAACTCGTCAATTAGGGGAAACCCTCACCTGCAATTGAAAGTTAGCTCAGTTTCAAGGGTTATGCGGCGTAGCTCGTTGCGAATCGCAGTACGCCGGGGAATTCTCGAGACCGAAATTGTGCTGGTTCGATCATTCCAGATCGGTGGGCATAGCATTTCACAATGAATCGTTTTCAGTGCCAGCTTGTTGGGCAACCCGGTAAGAATTTTAGGATGACATCCTGCGCAACACAGTCATTCGGCGTCCATCAAGTACAATCTCAACTAATTCAAATGGGAGAGAGTTTGTGGTGATCCGAAGTCTGAATTGTTGGTCTCTTTTCTGCATCCTTATTTCGTTCGTGTTAGTCAGCCGTGTTTTCGCGGATGATAATGCACCGTACAGAATCGCTTGCATCGGAGACAGCATCACCGCTGGAGCCAGGGTCGACGCGAAGACTCAATCCTATCCCAGCCAATTGCAGATTCTGCTGGGCCCAAAGTACGTAGTTCACAACTTTGGAATCGGGGGAGCAACTTTAATAAAGCCCGGCAAACCGAACATCTGGCAACGCTACGAAGAAATTGTTGAGTTTAGACCCAACGTTGTTGTCGTCTCACTTGGCACGAACGATACCGTGGGAGGAAAGCGAAAAAACTGGGAGAAGATCAAACGTTTCGAATCGGATTATGACGAGCTGATTTCAGGTTTGGCCAATTCGGGAGAACAGCCGAGAATCATCCTTTGCACTCCAACTCCGATGCTGCTCGAAACCGAAGGGCTGAGTCAAGCTAGGGTGGAAAACCTCACTGAACGTAAGCCAAGATTGCAGGATCTTTGCAAACGCATCCGGTGCATCGCTGCGAACCATGAAAAACACCACCTCGAATTGCTTGAACTGAACGCCCTACTTGCAGGCAAGCCCGAATTTCTAACTCCAGGTGACGGAGTCCATCCCAATGCCGCAGGTTACTTGCAGATTGCGAAAGCAGTTGCAAGCAAGATTCTTAGCGCTCCCCCAACAACGAACCAACCTTTATCTGCGGCCAGGAAGCGTCGCCCAAATGTCATCCTAATCATGACGGACGACCAAGGTTACGGGGACATGTCGTGTCATGGCGACCCGCACATGCAAGCTCCGAATATCGACGCGTTGTATGCGGACTCGATCCGTTTTACAGATTTTCACGTCTCACCCTTTTGTACCCCGACCCGAGCTGGCTTGATGACTGGACGCTATCCCGGCCGCACCGGCGCCTATCGCACCTCTTCTGGCCGAACTTCGATTCATCCACGAGAAAAGACCCTGGGAGACCTGTTTCTGCACAATGGCTATTCGACTGGCATGTTTGGCAAATGGCATTTGGGGGACTGTGCGCCATCTCGTCCCATGGACAGCGGCTTTGATGTTTCGGTCTGGCATCGCTGCGGCGGTGTGACCCAAATCTCAGACTACTGGACCAACGACTATTTCGACGACACTTACTTAGTGGGAGATCGCTGGAAGCAGTTTTCGGGTTACTGCACAGATGTTTGGTTTGACCAAACCATGGAATTCATCCAAGGTGCGATGGATGATGCTGGCGGGGAAAAGCCCTTTTTCGTTTACCTTGCAACCAACGCGCCCCATGGCCCTTATCTGGTTGGCGAAAAATGGAAAAAGCCCTTTATCGATGCGGGCTTGCCGAAACAGCAGGCGGCCTTCAAGGGCATGGTCGCCAACTTCGACTGGAACCTAGGAAGGCTTCAGGACTTTCTCAAGCAGCAACAACTCGACCAAGAAACGCTAATTGTCTACATGACGGACAACGGAACTTCGGCAGGCACCATTTTTGGTCAGGGAGGTCGAATAACCGGTTGGCCCAAGGACCCAGACGAAAACGCTGGAATGCGTGGCGGCAAGAGCTCCGCCTATGACGGCGGTCACCGTGTCCCCTTCTTCCTACGTTTACCCGGACAAACTGATGCTCGTGATATAGATACCCTGGCAGCTCACCTCGACGTCACCCCAACCTTAATGGACCTATGCAATCTCCAGCGACCGCTGCAGTGGCCAGCACTCGATGGCCGGTCGCTGATGCAACTGATTGAAGACGAGCAAGCAGCATGGCCGGACAGAATTTTGCATAGCCAAATGCACGGCGGCAATGGCTACGTGAAGCCTGGTGATCCTTGGGAAATCGGCGTTGCGATGACCGAACAATGGCGCCTGGTGGAAGGGCGTGAACTCTACGACATTGTCGAAGATCCAAGTCAACGGACCAATGTAGCCGAGCAGCATCCAGAGGTTTTCCAACGACTGAACACTGCCCACTTGGAATGGCACCAGTCGGTGCAAGAAGGAATGCAGCCGACGAGAATTGTTATTGGATCAGCCGATGAGAACCCGACAGAACTAACGAGTCAAGAATGGGTAATGCCCGTGGGTGGTCCTCCTTGGTCTCATAGTCACGTGGTACGGCGGCAATTGAAAAATGGCCCGTGGTGGTTGGATGTCAAGCAAGCTGGCCGCTACCGATTCGAACTTTCTCGTTGGCCCATCTACCTCAATCAATCCATCGAATCGGTGGCCGCAGGAATTCGCATTGAAGCGAACGAAGCACAAGTAAAAATCGAGAATGATTCCCAAACCACTGCCGAATTCGAACTGGAGCTTGAAGCGGGCCCCACCGAACTTTCCACTTGGCTGGAAACGAAGCAGGGGCAAAGGCACGGCGCCTATTTTTGCCGGGTCACTTACTTGCCGTCGACTTCGAGCGCAAAACCTAGCATCCTGTGGACTCAGTATGGCCTGAGCAACCGGACCTTGAAGCTCGTCGTGCACACCGACGCTGATCCTCGAAATCGCAGCGAGGCGGAAGTCGATTTTCAGGTTCAGGATGCTGCCGGTAACTGGGATACGGTTGGAACATCAACAGTACAGCCGCTCACTTCGATGGCCGTCTTTCGGATCGAAGATTGGGAACATTCCCAGCCCCATCGGTATCGAGTAGTTTGTGGCAAAAGTAATTGGGAAGGAGTTATTCGTTCCGAGCCACTCGATAGAGAACAATTCCGATTGATGGCCGTGGCCTGCGTCAACGACAACTATTTTCCTTACGCCGAGGCTGTGGCGCAAATGATTCGGCAAGATCCGGATTTAGTCTTCTTTGCCGGTGATCAAATTTATGAATCGAATGCCGGCGGAGAAGTCATCAAGCCAGCAACGCTCGAAGAAGTACCAGCTGGAATGGCCAACTATTTGGCAAAATGGCGGCGCTTTGGCATAATCTTTCGCGAGCTCTTGAAAGATCGTCCTTCGATCATGATTACCGACGATCACGATGTGTATGCCAACGATTTGTGGGGCGATGGCGGGAAACGCATGCAGGGCGATCGTACCACGGGCGGTTATCCGACACATCCAGCTTGGGTCAACGCGGTCGAAGCCACGCAGACAGCCCACCTGCCTGACGCCGTTGCCCCGGGACCTTGGGGCGATGGCATCCAGGCCTACTTTACGGCGCTGGACTACGGCGGCATCACATTTGCAATCGTCGAAGATCGCAAATTCAAGTCACCGCCTAATCTAGTTCTGGAGCAACCCGTTAACGATCCGACCGACAACCGGCCGAATCGAACACTAGAAGTCATCAAAGATCCAGCCTTCGACGTTGCCAAACTCGAGCGAGAAGACTTGCAGTTACTAGGCCGAGAGCAGGAGCAGTTCTTGAGCGACTGGGCCGAGGCTGCGATTGCATCCAACAAGTTGGCGGCAGTGCTCAACCAATCTCCACTTTGCAACATCGGCAACTATGATCCGCGCTACGGCGACATGGATTCCAACGGCTGGCCGAAGACTGGACGTGATCGTGCATTGCGTTGCATCCAAGCCGCTCAGCCCGTCATGATAGCAGGCGATATCCATTACGGCACTTTGTCTCGGCATGGAATTAACGATTGGGGAGACGGCCCTTGGTCTTATTCGGTACCGGCCTTTGCTTCCAAGCAGAATCGTCGCTGGTCGCCAAGTGTTCCCGCTCAAGGAAATGCAATTCCAGGGATCGAGGGTTCTGGCGATCATCATGATCGATTTCAGAACAAGCTGACGGTTTTGGGAACCGCACCCGGCACTCAAGGGTACGGC
>JBCCEO010000677.1:0-4749 GCA_039030255.1 Planctomycetota bacterium
CGGCAAAGAACTGGCACCAATCGGTTGTAGATTGGTTTGGCTGCAGGCTACTGCCAAGAAAGTTATCTTGCTTCCAGCCAAAACCGACGCCTGCATGATCGGTTGAATCTGACTTGTGCAGACAAGCAAGGCCAGCACCTAGCTCAGAGAAAAAGTTGCGCGGTTTCGGGCCTTGATCGATCCACTCAAGGACCAAGAACTCTTGCTCACCTTCCTTGCCGCATAAAATTACTTCGGGGACAGAGAGCGTGTTCGTCTGAGCTATTGCTCGAAGTCCAAATGCCTCGGCTTCGAGCGCGCTTTGTGGAACGTTACTCTGCGGTACCGATTTCACGAAAAGCTGCTGTCCGTCGTTGAGCACAATGTGCTGAGCCTCGGCGATACAGCCTCCCGACACAGCCGACATTCGAGAAATCTTTGCTCGTTCTCCGATGGCTGATCTTAGGATTTTTTCAAGTTCATTTTTCATTGGTGTAAGTTGAACTTCGAACTACTTGTCAACGTCACAACTATTCTTAGGCTAGGCTCTGTTGATTACTAGTGCGTGGCATGACGCTAGCCGTTTGAGCTACGAGTTCTGAGGTGATTCATTTAGATGCAACTTGATTTTGGCGAGGTCCGTGTTTGGCAGTTTGGATTGGATGCTGTGGCTGGGCAAATCGCTCGTTGGAAGGAACTGTTGGCACCAGATGAACTCGCGCGAGCTTCACGTTTTGTGACTGAGGAATTACAAACTCGCTACATCGCCGCGCGGGCCAAGCTTCGAATCTTGCTAGGTGAATTCTTAGGCCTCGAACCGCTGCAGATTCGCTTTGGCTACGAGCAGTGGGGCAAGCCGTTTCTTTCCAAGGAAACGCTTCAGCTTAGCTCGAAAGAGCCAGTGCATTTTAACGTAAGCCATTCGGAAGGTCGCGGACTGATTGCGATTGGTTCGATGCCGCTCGGGATCGATCTCGAGTTGTTTCGGTCGAGAGTGAATTATCGTTCGATCATTTCCCAGGTTGTGTCCGAGTCGGAAGAAGCCGGTTGGGCGTCTTGGCTACCTAGAAACCACGACGAGCACGTGCTACAGCTCTGGGTCTGCAAGGAAGCTTTACTCAAGGCGATGGGGCTGGGGATCGCAGAGGGGCTGCAAAAGACCTCGCTACCAATTCCCATTCCTCATGAGAGCTTTCGGCCTAGTGCCATCGACGCGAGCCTTCAGCTGCACCTGGAGGAAGATGGTAGTTGCCGGCTCAACTCCTGGATGGAACCTCAGTCCTGGAGACTGCAGTTGTTGGATGGGCTTGAAGAAGGCGTCGGCGCGCTGGCAACTCTTGGTTCTGTGCTGAAGTTGACCCTCAACCCACGCTAGAAACCTTGCAAGAAGGGATCGGCTTGGGAATTGTCCACCCTTTTGGCTTTCTGCTTTGTCCCGCATATTGCCTACTCGATGCCTTGGTTAGCTGTTAAACTAGGTGGCAGATCGACTCGTGAGCTATCGCAAGATTTATGGACCAGACTGCGGAAAAACTTGACTGCTTTGTGCGTGTGAAAACGCCGGAGAACATCGAATTTGAGTATGCGTTGGCGGGGCCTTTTCAGCGGTTTCCAGCTTTTCTGGTAGATATTTTTATTCGCTTTGCGGTTTTCTTCGGACTCGCCTTTGTCCTCACGATTGGTTTCGGCCTCTCGCCTTTTCTTTCGCAAGTCTTTGGGCCATTCCTGTTTGTTGGCTTCATCATCGGCTTTTTTTTGATGAGCTGGTTCTATGGCGCGTTTTTTGAGACCTATTTCAACGGCCGCACCGTCGGCAAGATGGTTTTCAAGCTGCGAACCATTTCCGTTGATGGCAGACCGATCAACGGTGAGCAAGCTGCACTGCGCAATATTTTGCGTTTGTCGGATATGTGTATACCCGTACCCCTGGGCATTTTCATTGCCGAGTGGGAAGGAGCGCAGCTTCCTGTCTGCTGCGTTGGTCTTGCGTCCATGATGCTGACAAGGCGGATGCAACGGATTGGGGACTTGGCGGCAGGCACCATGGTGGTTTCGGAGCAAGGCAGTCGTCTGCCCTTGAATTTAAAACCCGAGGATGCCCGCGTTTATGGACTGGCCGAGTTGATTCCGGCGAATTTCAAAGCTAGTGGCTCGATGGCTCAGACCGTGGGGCTTTACATGGAGAATCGCCGAAGGCTGACTTCGATGCGGAGAAATGATGTCGCTCGTCACCTAGCCGGACCTTTGATTCAGCGTTTTGGCCTGCTGCCAGATACGAGTCCTGATCTACTCCTGTGCGCGGTATACGTGCGAACGTACATGTCAGAAGAGCAACGTGAGCAAGGGCGTCAGTTAATGCGCAAGCAAGCTCCCACGCCGGGTCTGCTGGCAGGCTCATCGGCAGTCCCACCGTTGGCTACTCAAGTTCCAGTGGCTTCAGCCAGTGTCCCGCCTGTTGCGGCAACACCGGCTGCGCCCGTCGCCGCAACACCGGCTGAGCAACCACCTAATCCAGGTGCTGCGAATCGATCTAGCCCCAATCAGGAGCAAGCATAGCAATGGTTGGTTTGCCCGAAACGATTCACAAGCGTCAAGCGGACTGGAATCGTCTAGAACAAATGATAGGCGAGATCTCCGCACGTGGAACGCGCGGGATTCCAGGCAAGCGATTGGCCGAAGTGTGCTCGCTGTATCGAGCTGCTTGCGCAGATCTATCTATGGCGGACCAATATCGGCTTTCGCCTGAGATGGTCAATTATCTTCACGGGCTCGTCGGCAAAGCTCATAATGCACTGTATCGTTCCAGGCGGTTTCAGTTGCAGCTTTGGTGGGATATCCTGTTTCGCCAGGCTCCACGACAGATTTTTGCAGATCGATGCGTTCACATCTGTTCCATTTTGTTTTTCGGCGTCTTCACACTTTCCAGCTATCTGGCCTACAACGAAGAAGATTACCCAGGCTTTGCAGAAAGAGTCATGGGTACCGACACGATGCAGATGATGGAGGAACAGTACGAGGGCGTAGATTTCGAGCGCGGACTGGGCGAGAATGCTGTCGCTGTTTCGATGTACATACAACGCAATACTGGAATAGGTTTGCAGTGTTTTGCGTATGGGCCTCTTGTTATCCCCGGACTTTTGACGACAGGGTTCAACGCTTGCTTTCTTGGGTCGACGTTCGGGTACATGGCTCGTGAAGGCACTCCGGGTGGCGACAATTTCATGGAGTTCGTCACGGCTCATGGGCCTTTCGAATTGACGGCCATAGCACTGGCGGCAGCCGCAGGATTGAGGATCGGGCTCGGGTGGTTGATCCCCCGAAATCTGACTCGAATCGACTCGATGCAAGCCCGTGCTCTAGAGGCAATCCCTGTCATGGCTGCTTCTGTGATGCTGTTTTTCTTGGCAGCCATGACCGAAGGGATGATCTCGCCGAGTTCATTGCCGTATTTGGCGAAGGTCATGTGGGGGATGTTTAGTAGTACTCTGCTGATGTTTTATTTTGTCGTGCTGGGTTATCCCTCGGGGGACTCGGATGCAACTTGATAAAACTGAGATTATCATTCGGCAGCGCTCGGCCATTGAGCTTTTTGACCTCAGCATGCTGGTGCTGCAGCGGCACTGGTGGCGGATCATGTTGACCAGTGCTGTGTTTGGTCTGCCGCTGCTCGTACTGAACGGTTGGCTTACTTGGTGGATGCTCACCGAGGATGCCTATATGCAGATGGAGTATATGGATTCTCCAGAAGTCGCTATGCATTGGCGGCATCTCTTCCACAACTGCTTGTTGTTCATCATGCAGTTTCCGTTGATCTCGCTGCCGACGACGATCTTCTTGGGCAATCAGATCTTCTTTGAGCCCGCTGACTGGCGGAGTGTCATGAAGAAGCTCAAGCCTGTGCTGTGGCGCTGTATTCTGGTGCTCGGTGTTTTTCGGTTGGGGCTGCTGTGTATCGCAGCGGAGTGTTTCGTAGATCGCTATTCGATTTGGGATTGGCTGGTAGAGTTTTGGATTTTGATAGTTCCTTGCAGTGTGGCTCTATTCATTCGCGCTGCTTGGCCCTTCGCTCCTGAGATTCTGGGGTTAGAGCTCTGCAAGTTGAGGTCGAAGAAAAAGGGGCAAGTGTCCTATCCTCAGCGTAGTCGTGGGCTTCATCGTTTGGTGATTTCAGACAATATTGCTCGTCACATCGGCGCGTCATTCTTTGGCGCCTTGCTGTGGACGATGATCGTGCTTTCGATTCTCTGGGTGCTGGGCACCGCCTTTGGCATTTGGTCTTGGTCCTGGATGAGTGTGCACAATCGGTTCACGGTTCCACTGGCTCTGTGGCTCGTCGGGATTCTGGTGACCGTCTTTCGCTTTCTGGGATATCTCGATACCAGGATTCGCCTGGAAGGTTGGGAAGTGGAATTGCGTGTCAAGGCTGAGGCGGCCCGGATGCAGTCCTCAGTAAAAGCGCCGGTTCCAGCGGTCTCAGCCGATGTTGAAAAGGCAGCACAGCCGACGTTGCCGGAGGTCGCTGGTTCATGAGGGAAGTGTCTTGGGATTCTCGATCGAAAAAGTGCGGTCTTGGGCTGCTCGTTGGCTTGCTGCTGATCTGGGGCAATTCGGACTATCTGGCTGCGCGTCCCGTTCAGGAGGTGAATGCAGACCAAGCAATGCGTTCGGTTGGTTCGCAATCTTGGTATGACAAGTCGACAGACTCTTTTGCGATACCAGATCCAGGCGAGGTTTCGGACAACAAGATTCGCTCCGAAGGCTGGGCGTACA
>JBCCEO010000678.1:0-4712 GCA_039030255.1 Planctomycetota bacterium
CTTTACAACACTTACCATCGACCTCGAACGATCCGAACTTGAAATCGAAGGCTGCTACTCTTCCTGGGAAAAGGAAACCCCAAACGAGATCAACTTCTTCGCGAAAGACACGGCGCCACCCGAGACCATCGTCCGCCCCTGCATCCGCGAGCGGAAAATTTCCCAGGTCCGAACGGAAAACCCCAAGGCGACAACCACCTCGGCCGCGGCTCACGAAGCAACTCCAAATGCAGACAACCTCAAAGTCATGACCTGGAACATCTGGGGACGTCTCAACCAAGATCCGCGCTACACCGTCCAGGAAAAAACGGCCCGCCAGCGGACCATTGAAATTATCCAAGAAAGCGGAGCCGATATCGTTGCCATGATTGAGACTTATGGCTCGGCCAAGGACATCGCCCAAGCGCTAGACTTTCACTACTACACGCCCGCTCGCGATGCAAACCTTTGCATTTTTAGCCGCTATCCATTGACTGACGTCGGGCCCCTTGAAGACTTGTCGTCCTTTTCCTTCATTGCCGCGACGGCGACGCTTCCCAATGGACAAGCTGTTCGGATTTACAACATTTGGCTGACGAGTGGCGGACGCCATATCGTCGAAATCAAGAACCAAGAACTGTCCGACCAAGATTTCTGCTCGGGCGACGACATTCGCTATGACATGCTGAAAGAGTTTTTACATCACGCTGACTTCAAAGAGCATGTCGCGAATTGCGAACAAGTCCCCGTCATTGTTGCCGGCGATTTCAACTGCGTATCGCATCTCGATCACACCTGGGCGACCAAACACGCCGGGCTCAATCAAGGCCGAATTCTGCCCACAAAAGTCTCCAAGGCCATGTTGCAAGCTGGATTCTTGGACAGTTTCCGCGAAGTCCACTCAGACTTGCTGCCCGAAACACTCGGACACACCTGGACGACTGTTGGCATGGGTTATGTTTACGAATCCGGCAAGGGCTTTGTCCCCGTCGACGAGAACCCCGAACCTCAATATCGGGACCCTTACGCTCGAATCGACTACATCTATTCCGTGGGCTCCAAACTCCGGCCCGTGAAATCCCGCGTCTTAACCCACCACCCCATGCAGGACCAACGGAGTTTCCCTGAATTCCCCTCCGACCACGCCGCGGTCCTGACCCACTTCGCCTTGCCGCAGAGCTAATTGCTTCACCTGGACCTCTTCGGCCCAATACCAGCACGACGCCCATACGAGTATCTCGACCTTACTAGCACAACGTGCCGGTATTTTGCTCAAGTTGAACCTACCTGACGAACTTCTCCTACAGCCGATACGACCAACTCAGAGTACAATGATGACTGCTTGGGGCTCGCTGGTTGGTTTGTCGAGCCGAGGATTGCATTTTGTTGCTGAAGACTGAAGAGGAACTCCATGACCCACTCCGTTCGCTTTTTTACGTTCATTGTTTTTGTGGTTGCCTGCCAGATGGGCATGCCGATTGGAAATGTGCTTGGGCAAAGCGAAGGTGAAGCATCGAGCTCCAAGCAGATTGATCCAGCCCAGTTGCTTGAAAAGCCGCCTGCGATTCCCGAGCATCTGCGTGAAATGTTCGATCGGATGGAAGCTTCCAATCGCCGTTCTCAAGATGTATTTCGCAAGCTTTCGACGGCTCAGATGAACTTCAAGCCCTCCAATGGCAGTCATACTCCGCGTTGGAACGCCGAGCACATGGCTGGTCGTCAGTTGCTATTTTTCTCGCAGATTTACAACGCCTTGGATCCCAACATTCCGGTCTTCAATTGGAATCCGGCTCAAATGCCACCCGATTATAAAGCTCGACATCCGGAGTGGAGCGGCAAGGATGAAGCGCGAGCCATGCAACGCGTCGACGATTTCTGTCGTCGTTATGCTTACCTTTTGAAGGACACGCAGCTCGACGACAAACCTCCCGCCACTCGCTGGCCTTCCTTAAAAGCCTTACTCCTTCAAATGGAGCGCCACTACGACGAGCACACCGCCAACGTCATCAAAAAATTCGACCTCCCCGACTGGCCGAAGCAGTAGTCCTTCAGCACTACTTTCACCCGCTCTTTCATACCCAGAGCACATGCCTTCACTCAATGTGCTCTGGTGGCGGTGGACGGGAGCGGGACACCGAAGCGAGTTAAATACCTGATCCAGATCCGCTTCCAGCTGGAAGTCGATGCAACCTGTGCCACAAACCGGATTCGCAAATCCGCTTCGGTGCCTGTATGATCTCGGTGGGGAATCGCCTTCGAAATAGGGCCGAACTTGACGTCAAGGTTTGCACACATTCTAACAACCACCATCGGTATAGATCGCAAGTGTCGCAACAGGAAGCGGACAGTGTTGTTGAAACGATTGAGGATACTGCGATTGCGGATTTGCGATCTCTTGTAGATTGGGCTCGTGAATCTAGTGGCGAAGAAGAGACCACTCCGTCGCAAGGGAGACTTAACTTCTCACTTGCGCTGCTCGCCCCGGTAGGTATCTCGCGCGATTGAAGACGCTCGACGACTGCAACAGAATGAACTTTGGCCGCATCTGGGAGCGAACCATCGAGCGAATGTCTTTCAGCAGCTCACGCTCGGCTACTTCATCGAATGCACTCACCCCAAGAAACGCCAAGATGGATTTTCGATTGAGGTTGGATGTAGCTTTCTCGTCGTAAGAATCCAGGTCGATTACTTCAGGGATAAATCCGAGCTTTCGGGCCACGTATTCAACGTCTGCATCGTGAAAGTTCGAAGCAAAGAACCTCGCGGTTGCCTTGAAGTAGCACAGTCACCGGGTGTGAATACCGCGAAATCCAGATAGTCGTCGGTACGGTGGTCTAAAGTCTTCAAGACGACGGGTTGGCAAATTTTCGTTTGTTGAAAGATTTTTGTAAGGTTCGCCAGCAGACGATCGTTCAATTGGAAAAATGAATGAACCGATTCGACAAACTGACGATTTGAATGTGGTTGAGCGGCATTTTGGCCTCATCTGCAAAGTTGCGAGAGGTTTTGCAACTAATGAACACGATTTTGATGACTTGGTGCAAGAAATTGCGATCAATGTCTGGCAGGCATTTGGCTCGTTTGATTATGAAAACGCCGAGACGACATTTGTTTATCGGGTCGCAACTAATCGTGCCATTTCCTGGTATCGAAAACGCAAAAGATCTCGAAAGCTGTTGGGCGAATTCGCCATCTGGCGTCGTCAAAACGCCCCTACACCACACCGTTCAGACTGTCGGCTGGAGATGTTGTATGCCGCGATTCAAAGGCTGAGTGAAGTCGAGCGTGCGTTGGTCATTATGCATTTGGACGCCGCTTCATATGAACAAATGGCAGAAGTCATCGGCATCTCGGTTTCCAATGTTGGAGTCAAGCTTAATCGTGCGAAAACGAAACTTAAGAGGATCATAGAACTGGGGGAAAATCAATGAACGAACTTGAGATGAAAAAAGTATGGGAATCACAGCAGTCAAGGCCGTTCTTGCAACGACTGGTGGTCAATCGTGCTAGGTCAATGCGCAGAGATGCCTATTGGGTTCGAGCCACTGTAGCGATTGTTTTTGCCGCATCGGCTTTGTTGCTGGGATTAGAGGGGAATTATGTCATGAGTTCTATTGTTGGGGCATCAACCGTCGTATTCTCAATCCGTTTTTGGACTGAGTTTCGAAGACAAACGGAAGCAGGCATTGCCGCGTTGTCCCTCTTCGAAAACTTGAAACGCACCGAGGAAGAACTTGACCGTCGCGTCCGACTATTCAGCGGCTATCGAATCCTCTTATTTTCTGCTCTGTTTAGCATGGCACTTGTCGTGGGGACCCTTGGTTATCAAGGAATAGAGTTTGCAATCAATGACAAGCCAATTTGGAGTGGGATAAGGGAAAGACTGTTGTTTGTCGTGGCCTGCCAGTCGATCGGACTTGGAATTGTCGTAGTTTGTTGGCTGACCTCAATTAAGAAGTGGAACCCCGAACTGATTGAAATTCGAAAAGAGGTGTCTGCACTGCAGTCAGATACGGCAGTGCGGTGATTTGGCTAGATTCGCTGCAAAAATTGAATCCCAACTCTGCCGTGGAGCGAATAATTTGTATGGACTTTCTTAACCGTGTCGCATTCAACCAAGTTTCAAATTGATCGTAGGAGTGCTTGAAAATGAACTTCATTTCACCAGTCATGATATTGTTTGTCTTGTTTGTTCCCTTGAGCGTGGTGGCGCAGGATTTTGCAACAGTTACAGCACGTAGCAGCCATGAAATCAAACTGAATCTAGATGCGAGCTTATCACCCAACAGTGCTGAAGAGTCTGGAGATCAACTCCTCATTCAAGTTAATTTTGACGACAACCAAAACTTGGGTGAATCAGTGTTGGGCATTGGTCGAAAAGCGAAGGTCTTCACAGCAACGGGAAACGACGGTACGGATTTGCTTCCCTTGAGCAAAGATTACGTCCAGACGAAAAAGGGATCGTTCTCGAGTTTGTTTATTTCGCAAAACTCGCAACTATTCTTCCCTCCAAGACTTCTCTACGTTGGCGTGGCGCCGAAATCCCTAATCTCAATCAAAGAATTGGAAGGGGAAGTTCGTATTCCGATGGTGAAGCATTCGAGAGTCGTTTCCGTTGATCTTGTAAAGGGTGCGGACTCCGTGGACCTTGGAGGAGGAAAGAAGATAAGATTTGTGCAGTTTGGTGATTCGAAATCAATGACTGGTAACCAGATCGTATTCAAACTAGAAAC
>JBCCEO010000679.1:0-4709 GCA_039030255.1 Planctomycetota bacterium
ACCGTTCGGCACAACGGCGTCGTCATTCACGATAACATCGAGTTGCCCGGCGAACGGAACACGACAGCCGCTCCCTCCAAGGCTGGACCAGAACCAGGGCCAGTTTACCTCCAAAACCACGGCAATCCCGTGCGATATCGAAACATTTGGGTCGTCGAAAAATAGTCGCCCTGCCGCTTAGCCTTTTGCCGAGGTCGCTTAGGCTTTGCGTCTTCGTGGCTTCGGCTTCCAGTCTGAGAATTCCTACCAGCCCCTTAAGCCTTTCACGCGCCTCTCACAGCATCTCAGTTTTATGCGTCGAAGAATCTTCAGTTCACTACTGCTGTTAGCCCTGCTTTGCTTGGTGCTCAATGCTTACTCAAGCCAGTTTGCTGCAGCCGACGAAAGGCCTAATGTCCTTTGGATCATTTCTGATGACCTTGGACCAGAACTCGGCTGCTATGGCTACTCCGGTGTTGCTACGCCCAACATCGATCGACTGGCTAAAGGTGGAATTGTTTTCTCCAAAGCCTTTTCCACTTCGCCCGTCTGTTCTTCCTCACGCTCCGCCTTGCAGACAGGCCGCTACCAGACTTCGATTGGTTGTTATCACCATTTGACTCGCGATAAGAAGGGACTGCCAGATACTATCCCAACGGCAATCGATCTGATGCGCGAAGCCGGATATTTCATCTCGCAAGGCAGTGGCGTGGCGAAAGACAAAGGCAACGCGAAATTTGGCGTCAACTATTTGTACGACAAGAAGGCAATATTCGACGGTAGCGATTGGTCGCAACGCATGCCTGGACAACCGTTTTTTGCTCAGGTGCATATAAAAGAACCACATCGGGGATTTGTCAAAAGTAAACAGCTGCGATCGGACGCTGCAATTCCAAAGTGCTATCCGGATCATCCCATCACGCGGGCGGATTGGTCGAACTATTTGGCAACCGTTGAAGTGTTAGATAGGAAAGTCGGCGATATCTTGGCTCGACTCGAAGCCGAAAATCTTCTGGACAACACTCTCGTCATATTTTTCGGAGATCACGGTCGCGCACATGTTCGATGCAAACAGTGGCTCTATGATGGTGGCATTCACACTCCCTTAATTGTGAGCTGGCCAGCGATCAAGCAGCAAGGCACCAGTCGCGAGGAACTTGCTTCCTTGCTGGACGTGATGCCAACAACGCTCGCAGCTGCTGGCGTAAGAGCTCCCAAGCTGCCAGGTAAGGACTTGTTAGCAGCCGATTGGAATGGACATGCGATGCTATTCGCTGCTCGCGATCGTTGCGGAGACGCTCCAGATCGAATTCGAAGCGTACGCACGCAAAAGTACAAATACATTCGAAATCTTCATCCTGAATTGCCGTACATGCAATTGAGCAGCTACAAGAAACTGTCTTATCCGGTACATGCCTTGATGAATGTGCTGCACGCGCGCGGCGAGTGGGATTCGCCCTTTATGGCGGCGACACGTCCGTTAGAAGAACTCTATGCCCTAGACTCTGATCCCTTTGAGCTCAACAATTTAGCTTCGTCTCCGGATCACTCTGCTGCATTAAAGCGACTTCGCGGGGCTCTAGATAGTTGGATGGAATCGACTCAGGATCAGGGCGGCGAGGACGAATCGAAAGTCGTCGACATGGAGGCACTCATGCAGCAAAAACGCACATGGTACGAAAAGACCATGCGGAGTCGCGGATTGGATCCCGGAATTTCCGACGAAGACTATTTGAAATGGTGGCAGAGAAAACTCGGGGTCGCAAATCCCTAGTGCCCCTGGAGTCGTTCTGTTCGGGCAACCTCAAGCCTTGTCCACTCTCGGCAAGCATCGTTCTCGCAGTTATACTTCAGCGTTACTGGCTTAGAGCATTTTCTAAGCAGCGGTGAAACGTAGCCAGCCAGCACATTGCCGGAAGACTCCTGTCTTTTCATGCCAGCAAAGCCAATTCACTGATCGTCTTGATTAAGAATGTGGAGTTGCCTACTCGGTTGCAACTCTCAGTTCTAGAAGATTCCCAAATTCTTCCATAGTGAGAAAATCATGTTAGTGCGATCTTTGGCACTTTTGCTTACTGCCTCCCTTTTGTCCGCTAGTTTCCACGGCTCGCTGCAAGCCAATGACAATTGGTCCAGCTTCCGAAACGGCGGAAGTAATTCATCCAGCGATTCGCAATTGCCCGTGTCTTGGTCGCCAGAAAGCGGCATTGATTGGCAAGTGGAAACGACGGGCTACGGACAATCTTCGCCACTTTACTGGGAGGGAACAATTTATCTCACCGCAGTCCGTGGAGGTATGAAGGAAGAGTGTTTGGTTTTAGCCTACGAAGCGAAGACCGGCAATTTGAAGTGGGAATGTTCAATCAAGGCAACGGAACAAGCCAACAATTACTACGCCAAAAGTCGCGGAGCGCCGACGCCGGTTGTAGATGGCGACGCTGTCTATGCTTTGTTCGAAAGCGGTGATGTCGTCGCGGTCTCGCACGAAGGGAAAGCAAAATGGCAACGCTCCTTGTTCGACGAATACGGCACTTTCGAGAACGGACATGGGCTAGGCAGCTCTCTGGCGCATTCTGCGAAAGCGGTCTTCGTTGCGATTGATCACTCCGGTCCTTCTTATCTGCTCGCGGTAGACAAAGCCACGGGTGAAAACATCTGGAAAACAGAGAGAAGCTCCCGAGCGTCGTGGACTTCGCCCATGGTGGCAACGATACACGGTAAAGAACAAGTGATTTTTAGCTCCAACGGCACGGTCGACGGTTACGACGCAGAATCTGGTGATCAGCTTTGGTCCGTGGATGGAATCTCTGGAAATACGATTCCGTCGGTTGCGGTAAGTGGTAGTTTTGTATTCACAGGTGCTAAGCCCTCGGAACGCAGTCCCTCGGATGGTAAGCAAACGTGCAGCTGCATTGAGGTCAAGCTGACGGACGAAGGCTTTGACGCCGAAATCAAATGGCAAGCCGACAAAGCTAGCTGCCATTATGCGAGTCCTCTTGTGGCAAACGGTTGCGTCTACACGATGAATGATGTTGGCGTGTTGTACTGCCTTGACCGCGAAAGTGGCGAAGTCCAATATCGCTCGCGAACGCAAGGAATGTGTTGGGCGACGCCAGTCGCCGTGCAGAAAAACGTTTACTTGTTTGGCAAAAATGGAACGACGACTGTCGTTGGATCGGGCTCTGAATTCCAGGAAGTGGCCGTCAATATGTTATGGCCAGAGGACGTTACGCCGAAGCCAGAAACTTATACTGAAAATGCCCCCAAGCGATCCATGCGACAAACTTTTGTCGAACAGATTTTTGCTGCTGATAAAAATGAAGACGGGAAAGTAACCGAAGAAGAGCTACCTGAATCTATGAAGCGATTTTTTGCTCGCTTCGACTTGGATAGCAACGGCTTTATCGACGAGGCTGACATCAAGGCGATGGAATCGATGCGTTCAAGTTCAGGTGGAAGCTCAAGCTACGGTGATCCCATTCTTTACGGGGTCGCAATCGGCGAAAGCTCCTTCTTCATTCGCTTTGGTACGCGACTCTACTGCGTATCCGGCAAGTAATCGCAAAACGTTCTTAAGAATCTAGAGTCCCCCTCTCCCAAGAATAACCATGCACATCACTCGTAGCCTTTTGATTACAGTTTGTCTTTTCCTTCCGGCTCAAGTCTGGGCGCAACCCGCTTCGGATAACGCGAATATTCCACAGCCGCCAGCTGGTGCTGGAAAACCAATGGCGGGCATGGGAATGCTGGTTGGAGAAGTCAGTGACCGCGCGGCTACAATTCAAGTTCGGTTGACTGCAACGGACAAGTTAGTAGATCGTGACGTGCCTGGTGCTTGGGGAGTGGTGCATTTTCAGCTCTACGAAAACGGCTCAAACGAACCACTAGCAGAGAGCTTGGAGTACGCCCTGCCGCAGAGAGATTTTTTGACCCGAGCGAAATTCTCAGGGCTGAAGCCAGACACTCAATATGAATGCCGCAGCAGAATTGGCTTGAATGCAAAGGAACTTGCCGCTGGTCCAAGCTCTTCGTTTCGGACTCACGCAGGTGCATCGAAAGAGGCGGCCTACAAGTTTGTGGTCGTCACGGGTATGAACTATGCGAAATTCCATGGCGACAAGGCCATTGATATGGTCCAACACCAGCGTGAAAACAACTCGGCGGTTCCCAAGCCTTATTCCGGTCCTGACAAATACCTAGGCTATCCAGCACTCGCCACCATCCTCAAGATGCAGCCTGATTTTTTCATTGGGACCGGCGACAACGTGTACTACGACACGCCAGATGCAACGCGAGCGACCACACCGGATGAAATGCGTCGTAAGTGGCACGAGCAATTCATTCAGCCTCGCTATTTGGATTTGTTTGCGAAGGTGCCGACGATGTGGATGGTCGATGATCACGATTATCGTATCGATGATGCCGACAATGCTGGCAGTTTTCTTCCCCTACCGGCTACTAGTTTCGCCATGATGTTGGAGCAGATTCCTTACGGAGCCTATGATGATCCGGCACCGAAGACCTATCGCACTTTTCGCGTGTGCAAAGATTTGCAAATTTGGTTGCCTGAGAATCGGCTCTATCGGACTCCCAATGCAGCCTTGGACGATTCTTCTAAAACTGTCTGGGGTGCTGAGCAGAAGACGTGTCCAACGAACCACTGACATCTGCCGAGGTGAGATTTCTGCGATTGTTGATTCGTTTTTGCTTCCTTCGGCGGCGTGATGCCG
>JBCCEO010000680.1:0-4690 GCA_039030255.1 Planctomycetota bacterium
CGCGAATCAAAAGCCGCAATTGCCCCGTGTTCAATTCCGGAATCAGGACATTTTTGTAGCTAGCCAGGATGTCTCCAAGATTCGCCGGAAACGGATTCATATGCCGCAAGTGACAATGTGCAACTGCAAGGCCTTTTTTCTGCGAACGACTGACCGCAGTATGGCATGCACCCTTCGTCCCGCCCCAAGACAAAACTAGCAGGTCACCAGTAGTTGGTCCCATGACTTCCTGCGGCGCGATCATCTCGACTACATTGGCGACTTTCTGCGCTCGAATCCGAGTCATATTCTCATGGTTTTCAGGATCGTAACTCACATTTCCTGTCCCGTCCTGTTTTTCCAATCCACCAATCCGGTGCATTAGCCCAGGTGTGCCAGGTATGGCCCAAGGACGTTGTAGAAGTTCGTCCCGAGCATACGGCAAAAACTCTTCGCCTTCACGCGCCGTTGCGTGCGTAATTGGAATCGGTTCAAGACTATCAACATTCGGAATCGCCCAAGGCTCAGAGCCGTTGGCAATGTAGCCGTCAGAGAGAACGACAACCGGTGTCATAAAACGAGTCGCAATTCGCCAAGCTTCTATAGCCGTGTAAAAACAATCTCCCGGACTGGAGGCCGCAAGCACTGGCAGGGGTGCGTCGCCGTTTCGTCCATAGAGCACTTGCATCAAGTCTGATTGCTCCGTTTTCGTCGGCAATCCAGTACTCGGTCCGCCACGCTGCACGTTAATCACAATCAGGGGCAGTTCCGTCATCACCGCCAGCCCCATTGCTTCTGCTTTAAGTGCGATCCCCGGCCCGCTACTGGTGGTCACCGCCATTGAACCGCTGAATGCCGCGCCAATGGAGGCGCACACGGCAGCAATCTCATCCTCAGCCTGAACCGTGCAAACTCCGAAATTTTTGTACTTGCAGAGCTCGTGCAAAATGTCACTGGCTGGCGTAATCGGGTATGACCCCAAGAACAATTCTTTGTTACTGAGTTGAGCCGCGGTCATCAGACCCCAAGCCAGCGCTTGGTTGCCGATGATATTTCGGTATTTGCCAGGAGCCAATTCTGCCGAATCTACCTTATAGGACTGGCCAAGCAACTCAGTGGTTTCACCAAAGGCCCAACCGGCACGCAAGGCGTTTTCATTGGCTTGCTGCACATCAGGCAACTTGGCAAACTTCGTTTTGATGAAGCGCATAGTCGCATCCATCTCACGACCATACAGCCAATAAAGCAATCCCATCGCGAAGAAGTTGCGGCAACGGTCCGAGATTTTGACGCTCAACCCTAAGTCCGATACGGCTTCACGAGTCAATTTCGTAATCGGCACTTTCACCAAGCGATAGTTTTCGACCCATGGCTCCTCGAGGGGATCCGTGGCCAGTTTCGCCAGCTTGAGATCCTTAGGACCAAAGCTATCCTCATCGACAATTAGCAAGCCGCCAGGGCGCAAATCTTTGTAATTGGTAATTAGGGCAGCAGGATTCATTGCTACCAGACCATCAAGAATGTCCCCAGGCGTGTGGACTGCATGCGATGCAAATTGGACCTGGAATCCACTGACCCCCGCCCGCGTTCCACGGGGCGCCCTAATCTCAGCTGGAAAATCAGGAAATGTGGCGACATCATTCCCAGACAGAGCAGACGTATTCGTCAATTGCGTCCCAAGCAGTTGCATGCCATCACCTGAATCGCCCGCTAGGCGAACAGTGATTCCACTGACAACTTCAACTTGTTTGGCGGGCTGCGCCTCGGTGACTTCCTGAGACATTCAAGAGCCTGTAATTGCGTGAAGCTTGGTAATATGGGTTGGCCAGGTACCAAATTTGAATGGCGACTTTGCGGAATGCAAGGGTTATCGTCACTGTATCGAGTTTTCAACCTAGGTAAGGCCAACCAAAATTCTACAAATGCCCTAGGCTTTGGGTAAGCCTTTACGCTCAATTTGATTCGCTGAATTGGCGGAAAGGGCACAGAGATGAGGGGTCCTGCCACCGTCTAGACTCGCCTCAAACAAGACATTTAGGTGTTCTCAGAACCCATCCCGCCATGTAGAGCCCGCAGTTGCCTGCTCCGTCTGTGCGAAACTAGGATGATTCCGGGCCATGAAAACGGCTAAATCCTGCAAAGCTAATTTGGGATTTAGCCTTCTAAGGTGGGTCTGTTTGCCGCTAAGCAGCCTAAGAGACCGCGTTGTACTTATGCGTCGTCAAGAATCTCAACCGCAGCAAAAACATTGCCTTCTAGCATCGACAGGCTTGCCCCGCCACCAGTACTCACGTGTGTGACCAGGTCGGCGAAGCCCAATTGCTCAATGGCCGCAGCAGAATCGCCACCGCCAATGATGCTGGTAGCCTCGCTGTCTGCGATGGCTTTGGCAACCGTTTTGGTGCCTTCATCAAAAGGAGGCATCTCGAAGACACCCATCGGACCATTCCAAACGACTGTTTTGGCGATCTTGAGGAGGTCCGCATATCGTGCGGCTGTGTCTGGTCCGATATCGAGGCCTTCCCAGCCTTCCGGAATTTCACCCGCGCTGACCACTTGTTTGCCACAGTCGCCGGAAAAGTCGTCGCCACAATGTGTGTCGGTAGGCAGCACCAACTTGTCGCCGCCGGCTTCTATCAATTCCTTGGCTAGCTCGACCTTGTCTTCCTCCACCAAGCTCTTGCCAGTTTGCCCCCCCTTGGCCAGCGAAAAAGTGTAGGCCATTGCACCACCGATCAGCACGTGATCACAAATGCCGAGTAAATTCTTAATCACCTTGATTTTATCACTGACTTTGGCTCCGCCCAAAATCGCGACGAAAGGACGAGCTGGACTGGAGATCGTATCGCTCAAGTACTGAATCTCCTTGGCCACCAACGCACCCACGACTTTTGGCTTGTCACCCATGGCCTCAGGAACTGCCAACATCGATGCATCGGTGCGATGGCAAGTTCCAAACGCGTTGTTGCAGTAGACATCAGCCATCGCAGCCAGTTTCCCTGCAAACTCTGCGTCTCCCTTTTTCTCGCCTGCATCGAATCTCAAATTCTCCAGCACGAGCACGTCACCATCCTGTAGTCCAGCAACTTTAGTTTGCGCATCCTCACCGACTGTATCGGAAGCAAAGACGACTTCTTTTCCAAGTAACTCTCCCAAACGCTTTGCTGCTCCAGCCAGCGTAAATTCAGGCTCAGGCCCGGTGCCCTTTGGCCTTCCCATATGGCTCATTAGCACCAGTTTTCCGCCTCTTCCAACGACTGATTCGATCGAAGGCAATGCCATGCGAATTCGACGATCATCGGTAATGTTGCCATCAGCATCTTGCGGAACGTTAAAGTCCACGCGCATCAGAACTACTTTGCCACTGGGATCGATTTCTGAGATTTGCTTCTTAGCCATGGGGATAGATCAAAAGAGAGAAAGGGATACGTAAACGAATCGAGCTGCTGGAGAGATTATCGGGCAGGATCAGAGGACTGTCGAGAGCACGTTTTCGTCCGCGCCAAAATCCGACCTACCGCGCTCCCGTTAAAAATCAGCAATGACACAATTCGTGCGCATTACTTGCCTCAACCATGTCAGCCAACTGCAGCGCGTCTTCGAGCAGCAATGCGGCGCACCGTTTCGTCCGCAATGACGCCAAGCAGGATAACCATTCCGATGATCGCAAACTCCGTGGTTGGGTCGATTCCGTCTATTAGGTTGATCGCGTTCTTCAACACCTGCATGACGGCGGCTGCAATCATTACGCCTAGAATTGAACCTTCGCCTCCACGCAATGAGCATCCGCCCAAGACTGCCGCCGCAATCGCGTACAGCTCATAAAACTCACCGTGACTGGATGGCTGGATTGAATTTAAGTCAAGGGCAAACAGTATGGCTGCCAGTCCGCCACAAAAGGAACAGATCATGTACGCGACGATAACCATACGTTCCGTCTGAATCCCGCTATATCGCGCGGCGTCTTCGTTACGACCGAGAGCCAGAATGTAGCGGCCAAAAATTGTCAGGTTAAGGAAAATGGCGGCTACGACGGCCAGTAGAACTAAGTAAATAAAGGGCATTGGAATATCCAAAAAGAAATCCTGCCCGAATAGCGACAAGAGCTTTCCTTTCGCATACTCTTTGAGATCCGGGTATTCATTTCCAAACCCTTGCTCCTGATCCCCGGTCAAGAAGCGGGCACAGCCCCGATAGATTAGCAAACCACAGAGAGTTACAACAAAGGGCTGAAGCTTCACTTTTGTTATTAGCAAGCCATGAATTAAGCCAATCACCAGCGATACCAGTAGCGCGAAGAGAATCGCGACCGCTGTAGGCATTCGTTGAGATCTGCAAGCAATCGTCATGCCTACGGGATCTCCAATTTTTTGGCCCTTGCGGACATAAAACTGAATTTCCGTTAGGCCGTCAGCCACGTTCACAGAGTGAATCACAAAATCTTTAGATAGCCCAATTTCCGGCAGTACGGTCAGTTTGTCGCCTGCCCCAAATTCACGTTGTTCCCCGGCGATCACAAGTGTTCTCAATTTCATCGCCTTCGCGCCGCGACGAATGTATTCCTCACTTTCTTCGGAAAGCGACTGTGGCGAATAAACCCGAACCAAGCTCCCCATTTCAACGTCAGGCAGCTCTTCACTAACATATATTTGCCCCGAAGAAACCGATTCGACCGTTAGAAATTCTTCTAAGAACCGAATTCTGTCTCCCG
>JBCCEO010000681.1:0-4683 GCA_039030255.1 Planctomycetota bacterium
ATTGGCAGAGTTCGGAAATTGACTCCCACAATGAATGGTGGTGCGAATATCCTCAAAAACTCAACCGGACTTTTTTGCGGCTGCGACCGCTTCTTCTACGCGGTTTAGCTCTGTCTTAATGCGTTGTTGATCGGCTTCGGTCAGGTTTTGTTCTCTACCGAAACGGAGGCGGTAGTAAATTGCAGTCAGGAAACTCACCGACTGATCGGCCGCATTGCCTCGTTCTTCAAGTAGTTTAGAAGCAGTTTCCGCATATTCGGCCGGTGTCGCCGATAACGAACGTTTGACACCCAGCTTGGATAGAATCTTTAAACACCTCGCGTAAAACGGGTGGTGGATATCCATTGTGTTTCGCACAATCCCGAGCCGTAACGCCCAGCGCGGTGCAATACGAGGTAAAAAACGGGTGAACTGCCAAACTAGAACAAGCCCCATAATCAAAATCGTGACTAGGATTGCGATTGGCGAAACCGCACCAAGGCTTCCGAAGTTGTTGCCGTTTTGGAAGTCGACCAGAGCATTCTTCAGACGCTCAACCATCCCCGCATAGGTTGTGTTTGTGCCAGCGACAGGAGCGTAGATTCCTCCATCCGATGCAAGGTTTTGACCTTCGACAACGTATTCTTGCCAAAGCTTTTCAGCATAGTCCATTGCTTGGCCATCTTGTTCCGTGATTTCTAGTTCTCCGTCTGGTGGTGGAGTTGGATCGAAACGAACCCAATAGTATTGGTCTTCAGTTAGCTCGTCACGAAAGATGGAGTTTTCAAGGTCGGCATGCGTGAAGATAGCTTCGACCCAAGCGTGCGCATCGCGTTGCCTGACGGTGAAATAGTCTCCAAGCGTATTGAATTCTGTGGGCCGATAGCCAATGACAAGCCGGCTTGGGATGCCTGATTGGCGTAGCAGACACACCATTGCAGACGCAAAGTACTGGCAGTGACCGACACGTTTGTTGACCAAGAAATCTTCGATCGGATCGAGGTCACTGTCGGTTGGCGGTTTCAGATCCAAGGTGTAGCCGAAATTGCCAGAGAACGCCAAAGTGCGTTCAATTTCCATCGCGATTGAGATTTTGCTCTTCGGGTTGATTCCGGATGTAGCGATTAGTTCTTCGCGAAAAGCGTCTGCGCGGTCGAAACCCTCGAATCCTTCAACAAGATCGTTGGCAAGATTCTCATAAGCTTTATCAAAATTCTTGATAACTTCAGTTAGCTTAGCTGGTGCAACAGAACTCTGTTTAGTGCCCAGAAATCCAGAGCTTAAGAACTGGTAGGCAACCGCTTTTTTGTCATCATCTGTCGATGAGTCTAACGGCATTAGCAACATTAACCTGGGATCGTGAGTCAGGTTGACGCGTTGCCGCTGCGGCGAAGGGAAAATTGGGGGAACAGTGAACATTGCCTTTTCAAACTCGGGCCGCAGGTCGAAATCGACCAGGACTGGTTCGCGGCCTAGGTCTTTTAGCCTTACTAGCTCCTCTTTCTTCGGTTCCTTTTCTTCATCCGCGGTTTGATTTTCAGTCAACAGACTCCTTCTGTCTTTAGGCGAATACTTTCGAGCGCCGAGTTTTCGCGGAGAAGGAGTAGCTGGGGACCACTCGCCTTTTCTTCTACCAGTCCGACCATAGCGATCGAATACATTGGCTCGCAGATAGGGTGGCATCTCAGGGCGAAATGCTTCTTGCGTGAGTCGGTCTCGAAATGTAACTCGCATAACCGCAGCAGGGTTTTGTAACAGTCGGCTGACCGTTCCAAAGGTCAAGCGGTTCGGCAATCCAATACTTGCCTGGCTTCCTAGAGCGCTCCCAAAGTTGCTGTCGTTTACACGCGGCACTAGATAGAAAAAGAGTCCCGCGAAAACCAATGCTCCTAGGCCTATCGGTACGGACTGGAGCGTTCGGCGAAATGTGCGGCTATGTTGGACGTCTGGCGCTGCAACGAATTGACTGGAGACGATGGGTTTTTTCTTGCCTTCGCCAATCATCGTCTTCATGAATCGCCGAAACAACAACTCCGCGAGTTTTGGCTGTTGGGTTTCAATGGAAGGGTCAATCTTGGCGAGTGTTGCGTAACGCGAGAACAGGAACAACGACGAGACCCAGATGAGCATAATGGGCGCCAGCATCAGCCCAAAGAATAGATTGTCGTTAACCAACGCGGCTACCACCATTTCCAGCAGCAAGAAAACAGCCAATTGCTCAAAGACTCGCAGATTCTTGCGCTGAAAGAAAAGCACTGCTTCGGGGTAAACGAGCAAGCCAGCGACGGCCATCAATTGCCCTTCCTCTGAAGAATTCACAACGCTGTAGGCATACTGGGCGATGGCTGCGCCCGTTGCAAAGGTCATCGCAATGGCACTCATGAAGCTCTTTAGCTCGAACTTCTCGAGATAATCAACGAAGATGAAGGCAGTCAAGCTGCAGAAAAAGATCAGCACTGGAAGCAAGATACTTCCACTTCCGCTGGCCACCAACATAGCGGTGAGCCAAGCGATGACCGCAAAGTGTGCGGTTAGCAACAAACGGAGTGTTTTGACACGGTTCAGATCCATTCGAAGTATTCCTCCAAGTCTCCGCTGGATACGTCCAGCCAACGCACTCGTGCTACTGAAAGCAAGCGTTCCGTACTGCTATCAGAGCATTCGCTCTTCAGCCTGGTCAGCATATTGGCACGGGTACTAACGACTACGACTTGTGGGTTGGTCAAGATCGGAACGCTTAGTCCGCGAAAGGTGGCAAGCATGTCTGTATCTTCTGATGCTTGAATCACGGCTAGATTATCTAAGAGGTTCTGTACGAGCAGCGAGCTAACGATGGAGGGATAAGCTTGTGACTTGTCCGATGCGACGCCTACAGCAAGCCTGTCTTGTCCAAGTGCAACAGTTTGCGAAGCCAGTGTGGCTACGAAGGAGATAGCGGTCTCTTGGATCTCGCGTGAGCCCTCCGTTTTCGCGTCGTGCAAGTCGAGGATAAGCGTGATTTGCTTTTGTTGTTGCTGTTCATACTGGCGAACCGTAAGTTCATCGAGTCGAGCCGTAGTCCGCCAGTGGATCCATCGCTTGGAGTCTCCTGAAGTCCATGGTCGGAGACCGAAAAACTCTCCTTCTTGATTCCCAGATTGAGACGAACTTTTGGCCTGGCCAATTTGCTCCAAGTGCCAAAGTTTGCTGACTTTATTGGTTAGCGTTCCCTGCTTCGGATGAACAATAATGCTAGAAGAATTATCGAGCGTGCGCCAACCGATCCCCAGCCCAAGCGGGAATCGCGTGGAAAGTACGGTTGGTCCCAGTTTGTATTCGCCGCGCTCAAAAAACTTCAGGCTGTAAGTTGTTGTGCCAGAGCCCTTTGGTCGCACTTGGTCCAGCAACGCGACCCCACGCTCCGGTGTTTTATTGCGTTTTGGGAGTGTCTTGCGAATGCTGTCACTGGACTGGACCAGCCAAGCACTCAACCATGACTTGGGGTTGGTAAGTTGAATTTGGATTTCGGTATCTTGCCCGACACGTGTGCTTCGAGGCAGAATTCGATTTAAAGTGAGACCGACTAGCGTGCTAGTATTGAATCGCCACTGGAGAATGAGCAGTCCGATCATGGCGCCCGCCAGCAGAATGAGCAGGCTAATTTCTCGGATAACAGCGCCGATAAAGATGAAGGAAAGGATTCCCGCAAAATGTAGGCCTTCTCTTGTCAGGCGAAAACGCACATGAGCCAGATTGCGTGCCCGTGCTCGGCGGCGATAGTCTTTCCATCGGTTCCAAAGATCCGAAACGAAGCCCCGCTTGGCGCCAGCCGTGGAGCCGCCATTGAGTGGATCCGCTGTTGCCATTGAGGTTCCTTCGTGAGTTGCTTTGCAGGAAAAGCTGCTTAGTCCGCGACCGGAGAACTAGGTCGGAACGATGACCTTTGAAAGGACTTCGTGCACCACTGCTTCGGCCGCCGAGCGATCTGCGCCGGGTAGGGAGCCGCGGGGAACAATTCGGTGTGCCAAGACTGGAATGGCAAGTTTCTTGATATCGTCGGGTACCACATGGTCTCTGTCCTCGACAACAGCGATTGCTTGGGCCGCGCGATAGTAGGCCAACGCCCCACGTGTACTTGCTCCTACTTGAACAGACGGGTTGTCGCGGGTGGCGTGGACAATATCGAGTAAGTATTGAACCAACGAGTCTTCAACGTGCACATTACGAGCTGCCGCCTGGATCTCCTGAATCCGCTGTAGCGATAGTACCGGCTTCAGGTCGTCAACCGGCTCGCCGACGCGGTGTGATTTCAGCAATGCAATCTCATGTTCAATCGCTGGGTATCCAACGCTGATACGAAAGAGGAAACGGTCCAATTGACTTTCGGGTAGCAGATAGGTTCCTTCAAACTCGAATGGATTCTGCGTCGCAATCACGAGTAAGGGGTTGGGTAGCTTATGCGTCTCACCGTCAACCGACACTTGGCCTTCGCCCATCGCCTCCAATAAAGCACTCTGCGTTCTCGGTGGAGCGCGATTGATTTCATCGGCGAGCACCACGTTTGCAAATACCGGTCCCGGCTTAAAACTAAAACTTCCATCGTTGGAGTTGTAGACGCTGCTACCTGTGATGTCGCTTGGCAGCAAGTCTGGCGTGAACTGCAGTCGTGTGAATTTTCCGTCAATGCTAAGTGCTAAAGCTTTGCCAATCAGAGTCTTGCCAACC
>JBCCEO010000682.1:0-4682 GCA_039030255.1 Planctomycetota bacterium
CCGAGATCCATCTGCGCCATGAAAACGACAGTGTGTCGATACCAGAAAGAGATGATGTCGAAGCGCTGGAGACCGTGATATCACGGAAGACTTTCTGAAGTCCACAGGCCGGCTGCCACCGCTGATCAACGGCACGCAGGTTGTCGAATGGCCCGTCGACCAACGAACCCTGACAAAACGCTACACAGACAAAGCTTTGGACTTTATTGCCCAACATAAAGAATCTCCCTTCTTTATCTATATACCGCAAACAATGCCGCATATTCCACTATATGCCTCAGATGCATTTCGCGGTCAAAGCGAAGCTGGCTTGTACGGGGACACCCTGGAAGAAATTGACTGGTCAGTCGGTCAGATCCTAAACGCCCTAAAAGATCACGGAATCGACGACAACACGATGGTCGTTTATACCTCGGATAACGGCCCTTGGAATTTGAAAGGCAATGCTACCGACAAAGTGAAAGGAAATATGAACCGCAGTATCGGAGGTTCTGCTTACCCCTTGAAAGGATTCAAGTTCTCCAAATGGGAAGGAGGGATGCGAGTCCCCTGCGTGATGCGCTGGCCTGGTATGATTCCGAAAAATCGGGCCTGCGATGAGATTACCGGTTCCATTGATTTGTTACCGACCATTGCCAAGCTCGCCGGAGCGGAGAGTCCAGTTGCCAAAATTGATGGAATCGACGTTTCTAGCTTGCTGCTAGGAGCCGAAGAGTCACCGAGAAAATCGTATTTCTTCCGAACGGCGGGCGTACGTTGGAAAAACTGGAAATGGATCAATGGAAAACTCTTCGACTTGTTCGAAGATATCGGTGAGACACAGGATCTTGCGAGCGAACATCCTGATGTAGCAACCAAGCTGAAAGAGATGCTGGAAGGGCATAAAGCAGAGATGAAAGCAGACGGACGGTTGCCTGCTTACCATCAGCGCGAGCCCTTTACGTTTTTGAAAGACCCGAATTGGACAGTCGTGAGGGGACGTTGGAATGCCAATAAGGCAGTTCTGCGGCAACGGGCGGCTTGGACTGATGCTCGGATTGAAACCAACATAGCACTTGAAGACGCAGAAGCTGTAGAAGTGGAATTCTCGAATTCAAAATCGGCCATCATGTTGGATCTGCAGTTCGCAGGTGGAAAAGGCGAATCGGTCAAGGTTTATGGCTCGGGAACCATCTACCGCGGGCCGGCGGTTGCATTTGTACCGGACAGTCCAGTGGGGCCAACAGAAAATGGCTGGACGAAGGTTAGCCTGCGTTTCGAAGCAAATCAATTTGTCGTAACCATTGGAGAAAGGGTTACAAAACTAGGGAGTTTTGAAATGAGTTCCCTCAAGGTTGCGCTGATTACTGAGAAGAAACAGGGTGAATTCAGAAATCTGCGCGTAATCGATTCCGATGGCAAGCTTTTGCTACAATCTTTCCCAGCGGCGGCAAAGGCCTCGGGGCAAGCGAATTAGCTCGGAGCCCGCTGAGGCAACGGTTTAGGCCTAGGTTGTAAGCCTGCGTTGGGCTCCTGGGAACTATCGGAATAAAAGTGAACTGATCGAATTCGAATGAAAAAAGTATCGCGACTGATTGTTTTATGTTGGGCGGCAACAATCGCCATTGTGGTTTGTGTGGGCGTGGTTGGGGGCTCTGCGCTGGCTGCGGATCGTCCAAACGTACTGTTGATTTGTGTCGATGATTTGCGCCCGGAATTAAATTGTTACGGGGTCGACTATATTTCTAGTCCTAATATCGATGCACTGGCTGACGGCGGTTTGCTTTTTGAACGCCACTACGTCCAAGCACCCACCTGCGGCGCGTCGAGGTATGCCTTGTTGACGGGGCGCTATGGGGGCGCTTCGAATGGAGCACTGTTCCAGCGTGCCGCGCGCATTGCCAAGGGAGAGGATAAAGAACAGGATGTTCCGCCCAGCATGCCAGCTTGGTTCCGCTTGCACGGTTATACAACAGTATCTGTCGGGAAAGTTTCGCATCATCCGGGTGGCCGAGGAGGCCCGGATTGGGATGATGAAGCCATGCCCGAAATGCCCAACTCTTGGGATCGCCATTTGCTACCAGCAGGAGCGTGGAAGCATCCCCGTGGATGGATGCATGGACTTGCGAACGGTGAGATTCGTGGCAATGCAAAAGATATGGACGTATTCCAATCCTTGGAGGGACCTGACGCGATCTATCCCGATGGTGGTTCGACGGCAGAAGCGGTCAGACAACTTAAAGAGCTTTCGAGTGATGATGACAAGCCATTCTTTTTAGCTTTTGGAATTCTTAGGCCGCATCTTCCGTTTGGCGCACCGGCCAAATATATGCAGCATTACCGCGATGCGAAGTTGCCTGTGGTCGAGCATCCGAACAAACCAACTTTTGCTACTACATGGCACGGTTCTGGTGAGTTTATGAAATACAATCGCTGGAATCGCAATCCCAACGTAGATGACGAGTTCGCGATCGAAGTGCGTAAGCACTACGCCGCTTGCGTTTCTTATGCCGATGCACAAGTAGGAAAAATACTGGCTGCTTTGGAATCAAGTCAGGCCGCCAAGAATACAATCGTTGTCCTTTGGGGAGATCATGGGTGGCATCTCGGGGAACACGCCATCTGGGGGAAGCACTCGTTGTTTGAGGAGTCGTTGCGTTCTCCGCTGATCATTCGAGCCCCGGCCAAGAGTCCCGAGGCAGCCGTTCAATCTGGCATTGTAGAATCGATTGATGTTTTTCCTACTCTTTGCGAATTGTCTGGACTGCCCATCTCCGAATTCGGAAATGGCAAATCCCTTGTTGGCTACTTTGAAGGAAAAACGCCCAGCGGTACGGCTGCTGTTTCCTACTTCAAGAATGCAAGGACGATTCGCACTGCTGGCCATCGTTTAGTGGTGCACCAGAAAGGAAACGTGGAGCTGTACGACTGGAAGGCCGAATCGGGGGAGTCGAAAAACATTGCCGATGAGAATCCAGCAATCGTATCGCGTTTACAGGGACGGCTGAATTCAAAACTTGCAGACCAACAATAGGTAGTCCGTTATTATGTTGCAGAATTCAATTGTATCTGTTCGATGCATCAAGTTTTACTATGCTGTCGTTTTATTTTTTGTAGCTAGCTACTTTGCAGATTCTGCAATGGTTGTTTATGGCCAGACGGATTCAAGCCAGGATGGCACGACGGTGGATGCTAGGCTCGAAGTGGCAGGCGGTCAGGCTAAGAAGAGCATCGATACGCGCGGGCTTGAACAAGAGTTGAGTCGCGAGCTCGTGAAGCTAAACGAGCTTTCACGACTGCTCCGCGAATTGCGAGCGGATCGCGACATTCAGGAGCAAGTCCTAGAGAAGGGATTGGGGAAGTTAAACGCAAAATGGGATGAGATTCGCCGGGCCCGCGCTGCGAATGAAAACAAAGTTGATTTTGTCGATCACCAAATTGGACAAACGCTTGCCAACCGTCTTGCGGCCGCGGATATAGACAATCGTTTGCGGATAGCAGAACAAAAGGCTCTGGCAGATGTGCTATCCGAGTATCGACCAAGAATTGAAGAGCTTGCCAAGGCCGAAGCGCGGATCGAATTGCAACGGGCAAGTTTGATTGTGGAGCAGAGGGAAAATGAGCTGCGAGACCTGCAGCGAGCTCTCTCAATTTCGAAGGATCGAAGCAAACGTTTGGATCTGGAAAAGCAGGTTGAAGCGTTTAAGCTCGTGCTGCGGGAAGCGGAGTTGATCAAGAAGAGTGCAGAGCTCCAGGTTGCCAATCCTAGTCGTGATTTGGAACAACGTATGCTAGAAGCCAAACTGCAAATCCAAGTTTCTGAACGCATTAGTAAAATGATTGCGTCAGAGCGTGCTGCTGTTTCGCTACGATTGCAAGCTGAAGAAGATTGGCTGGCTGCTTCCCAGGAAATGCAAGTCGTGCAGCAGCAGTTGCTTGGCGAGCAACTGGATACGCGAGCTAAGAAAAGGGATCTGGATGTGAAGGCGCTTCTTGTCGAAATGCAAATTGACAATGCCAAGACGGATTTGTCCCGGATTGTAAACGAGCAAGAGAAGTTGAGCGAGGTTTTGGGGAACCAGCATCCTGCCGTAGTATCTGCTGCCAAGCAAGTCGAAGTACTACGTGGCCTGTTGTCGAATCTGAGCGAAAAGCTCGAAGACAGAGAACAAGACAACGAGTAGCTTGGCAGACTCAAGCTAAAAGGAACCTAGGATTCCATAGACAATTGCGGCCGCAACTGCGCCCCAGAAAAATGGCTTTTGCGGTGCATTCCTTATATTTGCAATCTGACGAGCCATTACTGCTTGAAACGACGCAAGTGAACTGGCTTGTACTTCGGCACCCAGTAGCGTTTGGCCGTCTTTTTCGGCGGTCCAGCGTACTTGAGCTTGAACTTCAATTGCTTTCCCCTCGGTATCCTGCAAGACCAACGCAACTCGGTCACCCTTACTGGCAACTTCGCCATCGATTGTCGGAGCCGCCAATCGTACGCCGGTATCTGAAAAGTCGAGTATTTCAATCGGAAGCTTCTCGCTAGATTCTTCAGCTTGCAATTCGGCATCCACGGAGACATTAGTCCGCGAGGCACGCCTTCGTTCGATACCTCCCGATTCGCAAAGTCCGCTGATCAACTCATGAGGAATCGGTGTCTCAGTTGAACAGCCAAGGATCCATTGGTTCCCCTGCTCTTTCCTCCAGCA
>JBCCEO010000683.1:0-4672 GCA_039030255.1 Planctomycetota bacterium
CGACACGGTAGCCGAGCGGCCTTAAGTAATGCGCGACGCTCTTTGTTCCTGCTTTGGCAAAAGTGTGATTTGGGTAAGCACCCGACTTCACTGGGTAAAGACCTGTGTAGATGTTGTGACGCGTCGGCGAGCACATGGGAGCAGACTGAAAGCAGCGCGAGAACTGCATGCCTTGCCCGGCAAGCCGATTCATATTGGGCGTCTTCGCCTGGCCACCATAACAGCCAAGATCACGAAAAGTACAATCGTCCGCGATGATAAATACAAAGTTGGGCTTGGAATCGCTTGATGCTTTGACTGCACTCACCGCCGGCTCAATCGCTGAGGCTTTAAAACTGCACGAAAATAACAAGCAACTAGCAACCAACCAGCTCAGGAGAGGTGTACGATGATTCATGAGTTTGCGATCGAATTGAAGATGAATGGACTTGGCAGGTTCCGCCCCTCTGACGATTGTGGCATGCAAGGATCACTTTGGTGATCCCAGCGTTGCGATCGAATGAATGCGACTCAAAACAAACGCCCGCCTGGAGATTCCACTATACTCACTCATCGATCTCCTCACTGCAGTTCAACGGCACCAACTTAGTTTTCCTCATGTCAAAAAACCGAGCACATTCCAGTGCAAAAAAGCAAAGTGGCCTCTCACGTCGTGAATTTCACGCAGCCACTGCGTCGATGGCTGCGCTAGCGTTTTGCAATCAAAACTGCGCTCAAGAACGGAAACCGAATCCAGTATTTGAGTTTCGCTACATGCTTGCTTCTTGCATGTATGGCTACCAATACTTGCGAGAGATATTGCCGGAGGTAGCCAAGGTTGGCGCTACTGCAATTGATATTTGGCCCAAAGTTCACGGCAACCAGCGAGAGCAGATCGATGACCTGGGTGAAGAAAAATTTGCTCAGATGCTTGCGGAGTACGAAGTCCAGCTCGGCTGCGTAACGCAGTATCCTCTCGGACCATTTCGGCTACAGTCAGAAATGCGGCTCGCGCAACGTCTCGGGTGCACAACAATCGTCACAGGCGGAGCTGGTCCCAAGGGATTAACCGGCAAAGAACTGAAGAGCGCTGTCGGCGGCTTTATTGAAAAGCTAAAGCCGCATCTTGCCGTGGCGGAGGAAACGGGCGTCACCTTGGCCATTGAAAACCATGCCAACAACTTGATCTACTCGCCTGACTCCTTGAAATGGCTTGTCGAATTGCGGCCATCCTCCCACCTCGCCGTAGCACTTGCACCCTATCACTTAGAACAGGATGCTGCAAAACTCGCCCAGCTCATTCGGGATTTGGATGATGGCATCGCAGTCTTCTACGCTTGGCAACATGGCAAGGGCTGCCACCAACGGCTGCCGAAAGAGGAAGAGTTGTTGCAGATGCCGGGACGCGGTGCTTTAAATTTCCAACCCATCGTAGAAGCTTTGGTGGGAATCAATTACCAAGGTTGGACCGAAATCTTCATGCATCCCGTTCCGCGAGGAATCCCCATCCTGGAAACGGCGGCTCAAGTTTCTGCTGAAATCAACAGGTCAAGAGAATATCTGGAGTCTTATTGTCGCTAGTGCGTCCTCTCCAATAGGCTCGGCCGATTTCACCTGAATAGCCGTACTGAAAAGCTCAAAGATTGCCGAAGATTGAGGATCTTCTGGCTTCGTTGGCGGGCAGATCAGGGTTAGAATAAGGAAAGAAGGCGCGTGCCTGCACGAAAATATCGTCCCCACCTTCCTTTCCTCGCCACGCCACACGCTCATGAAATTGCACAGCGTGATTTTCTTGACAGTCGTCTTGACCTCCTGCGGTCTAGCTATGGCTGCCGAACCAAAGGTTGACTTCGCTACAGAAGTACTACCAATTCTTAGAGAACACTGCTTCCGTTGCCACGGCTCGAAGAACCAGGAAGGTGGATTCCGGATTGACGAGCGTCAGCATGCCTTTGGATTGGGCGATTCCGAAGAACGACTCATTGCAAAAGGCAAGCCAGCGGAAAGCCTTTTGATCCAGCGTCTGACCAATCCCGATTTGGGAGACATCATGCCGCTGGATGGCAGCGCACTGGCCGCGGATGAAATTGAAGTACTTGAACAATGGATTGCCGATGGAGCGAATTGGCCCGACGAATTGGCAACCAACGAGCACTGGGCCTACAAGCCATTGACGCGCCCTGAAGTTCCTGAGGTCACATCGCCGCAAGATCAATGGAATTCAATCGATCCATTCGTAGTATCTAAACTCGTCCCGCGTGGCCAGAAT
The DNA here is from genome assembly GCA_039030255.1 of Planctomycetota bacterium. Classification (GTDB taxonomy): domain Bacteria; phylum Planctomycetota; class Planctomycetia; order Pirellulales; family Pirellulaceae; genus Aureliella. The sequence continues at coordinate 2,249 of JBCCEO010000683.1, forward strand.
CTGGCCCCACCCGTCAATCGCGCGAGATTGCTACGCCGTGCCAGCTTGGCTTTGATTGGTCTTCCGCCCAGTCCCGAAGCGGTAGAAGCGTTTCTTGCAGACAATTCACCGAACGCTTACGAAAAAGCCGTGGATCGCCTCCTCCAATCCAATCGATTTGGTGAACGTTGGTCCGTACCGTGGCTGGACCTCGCTCGCTACGCGGACAGCAACGGTTTTCAAGCCGACCAGCTTCGCGACAACTGGGCTTACCGCGACTGGGTCATCCGCTCGATGAACAATGACCTGCCCTACGACCAGTTTGTGATTGAGCAGTTGGCCGGCGACCTCTTGCCCAATGCAACTTTGGATCAAAAAATTGCCACCGGGTTTCACCGCATGACGACCTGCAACGTCGAGGCAGGTGTGGATCCGGAACAGAACCGTGTCAATCAAATCGTCGATCGCGTGAATACGACCGCTACGGTATTCATGGGATCAACCCTGGAGTGCGCACAGTGCCACGACCATAAATACGATCCCTTCACGCAAGAAGATTACTACCGGCTGTTTGCATACTTCAACAACACGCCACTGGAAGTCAAAAACACGGGTGGCGTTACTTGGGATTTTTACGGTCCCACGATGGATTTGCCGCTAAGCGAAGAAAAAGAAAATCGCCGAGGCCAACTTGAGAAAGAAAAACTGAAGTTGGAGGAACAACGATCGAGGCTCGTCGAAGACTCTGAAGCTGCCTATCAGACATGGTTAACACGGCTAAGCGAACTAAGTCCTACCACCAAGAATGAAGAAAATAGCGTGTCCGATATTTGGGAAACACCAAAAATTGGAAACTTCAGCAACACGGGAAACGAACCATTCGAGATATTGAAAGACGGCTCGGTATTACTCCAAGGAGAAGTGCCTGACAAAACAACGTATAAGTTTACCTACTCCAATTTGCCATCAACACTTACTGCCATACGCATCGACGCGTTGACGCACGAATCCATTCCCGGCAAGGGGCCGGGGCGTGGCGATCCCAAGAGATCCAACATCATCCTGAGTGAGGTGACAGTCGGACTTCGGGGCAGGGCAGGAGTACCTGACGAGGGGAAAAGCAAGGCGAAGGAACAAGGAAAAGAACAAGACCAGGCAACCGAAGACGAGTCAGAATCCGAAACACTCAAGCTCACGCTGCCGAACGCGGACTACTCTCAGAAAGACTGGGAAGTCGAAAAAGCTATCGATGGAAATCCTAAAACCGGATGGGCCATCGCAGGTCAGTTTGGCAAACCACATTGGTGCTCGTTTGTCTTCGCCGAGCCCTTGGATCTCGCAGCACAACAAGAAGACGCCGTCAGCGGCGTTCAAGGAACAAGCCAAGAACTGCAGTTGGTCGTAACTCTTTCTCAGCAATTTGGTCTCGGGCGTGTTATCGGACGTCCCAAAATATCTTGGAGTAGCGTGCCCGCAGAATTTTTGACGATCGATGCGTCTTTGCTCAAGCTTGCTCGCGCTAAGAAGCGGAACGCGAAACAGGAAGAAAAGCTGCGAGCCGAATTCGACAAATCGAACTTGCCGCTTAAAAAACTAAGGGTTCAAATCGCGGCATTGAACAAGAAGCTCGAAGCAGTCGTCGCGGACTCGACGCTGGTAATGATCGAAGAGAAGCCGCGCGATACCTTTGTGATGCTTCGCGGCGAATACGAGAACAAAGCGGAGCAGGTTTCGGCAGGCGTGCCCGAGTTGTTTTCTAGCTCGGAAGAGCTCGGAAAAACAGGCGATCGTTTGGAGCTAGCCCGTTGGTTGACTTCCGAATCCAATCCACTCCTTGCGCGCGTTACCGTCAATCGCTGGTGGGCCGAGTTGTTCGGAGTCGGTTTGGTCAACACGCCAGAAGACTTTGGAACACAATCCGAGTTTCCGAGCCATCCAGAATTGCTCGATTGGTTGGCCTCAGAGCTAGTCGACTCCGGCTGGTCACGAAAACATATTCTGCGAACCATCGTCCTCTCGAAAACCTTTCAGCAAACGGCTGCTGCAAGCACGGAAGACTACACAACAGATCCGCAGAATCGACTGCTGGCCCGCGGTCCGCGCTTCCGCTTGCCTGCAGAGACAATTCGCGACAACGCGCTGGCCATTAGTGGTTTGCTGAGCGACAAAATGTATGGTCCGCCGATTATGCCGTTTCAGCCCAGCAACATTTGGCGAAGTGTTGGACGCAATCAGCCAACTTGGAAAGCGGCTGAGAACGACGATCGTTTTCGGCGCGGCGTCTACATCGTTTTGAAACGCGCCGCCCCCTACCCAAGCTTCATTAATTTTGATGCACCGGATCGAGGAAGCTGCACGGTTCATCGGGACCGCACCAATACGCCGCTGCAAGCACTTACGCTGCTGAATGATCCAGCTTACGCAGAGATTTCTCTTGCTTTTGCC
>JBCCEO010000684.1:0-4662 GCA_039030255.1 Planctomycetota bacterium
CGATTCGAGAAGCCCTCATTTGCTGCGCTTCCCGAAGAACTGTCTGCCAGTCTTCGTAGGGATTCCGGAACTTCGAAATAATAAGATTCCACTTGGAGTAGTGCGGCAAAGGGCCTGCGATCTCATCGATAAGGATTTGAAGCAGGCCGGCCATCAGCATCGCCTCTTCTCGTGCTAGGTCTCGCCCCTTTTGGCCAGCCCGACTCGAGTAAGCGGCCGCGAGCCCTGATCGATCGAACTCCATCGTGTTCTTGAGGCGACTGAAGAATTCCACAAGCGGGTCGATTAGCTCTTCACCACGTTGCTGCCGCTCGACCAACCACTCCTCGATGTTCTCGATTGAAAGTTGTTTCGCGAGAGTTTTGCGTTGACCGTGTAGCGACTCGAGATTTTGCTTTGCCTCGTGTCGTTGGTTGTCCGCAGTGCGATGGGCGGCCTCCGCAATATCCGCATTGCGTCGAAACGAATCGATCGAAACAGGTTTAGCATCGCCTTGGGCAACTTTCTGGGCTGCCAAAGCATGTGCTTCAATCGCAGACTGTTTCTCGTTCCAACGATCGGACACGAGTTGTTCAGATTTAGCTAAGGCTGTCTTTCCCGCTTCAATTTGCTCGTCAACTTTAGCTAGCTTCTTTGCTAGAGATGATCTCTTAGATGGCACTTGCATCCTCCTGCACAAAATACACAAAATGGTAGCTCCGCTTCTTCGCGGTCCCGCTGCAACGCCTCTATGAACCCGTCTGGGTCGTCGGCATACTGCTCTTGCAACTCCCAGAACCGATAGAGCCGCCGAAAAACAGGTGGTGGACTGTCGAATTCAGCAAGCTTCAATTGAACTTGAAACAGACGGTTTACGAGATTGCTTGCTTTGATGCTTGAGAAGCTAACGTGACCTGGAAGGGTCGTGCCCTGTTCTTCGTTCCGCACAGCACGCTCGTATTCCTGAAGGGCGACATCTACGTTCCACTGGCCGGTAACGTCTTCGCAACAGAGCATTGCGTGCAATGCACGATTCTCCCAATATTCATTGGTGAAGAGGCCTGACTCGTCTAGAGCTTTTTCGACTTGTAGGCGTCGACGTTCCTCCAAGTCGATTACGTCGCTGTTTGCTTGGTCCTTAGTACGCACGTTGCTTTCCAATCAGTTCTCGCATAGCGCCACCGCCCGATTCTCGAACTCATTCGAAGGAACGGGGGCGCCGGTCTGAGCAAGTGAGTTTTCAGCGCTTCCCAGCCACGAAACGATGTGTTTCTTGATTCCTTTGTTGGTCTTTCGTTTATTCGGGTTTGCATCATTCCAAGCAGCGCACTTGCGAAGCTGGTCCTCAACATCAAGCTTCGGATACGCCTTTTGCCAGGATTCAATTTGATGTTCGCTCGGGCAAAAGCTCTTGCTGCCTTGTAAAGGGATTCGGATATCCGTAACACCAATCTCGGCAAAGCCATCGCGTACCTCTTGGACGTCTCCTCGCAGCATGATCTCCTGAGGAAACTGCTGGTCATATGCAAGACCCGGTTTCGTCGCGTTCGTTATTAGCTCGACGCCGCGAAGGAATTCTCGAACGCGTCGTTCCTGTTCGCTTAGCGACTTGGATGGCAGAGTCGCTTCTTCGACGGTCTTTACGCCGCGTGGTATGTCTTGGTCAGAACTTTCTTGGATCGTAGTTGCTGACCCACCTTGGTCATCGCGATTGTTCGTCACAGGAGCACTGCGGCGCTTATTTCCCGATCCGTACAGCTCACTCAACGTCGAAAAATCTACTCCCATCGATTTTTGCTTTGCAGCCTTCATGTATCTCGATGCTGTACCCGGCGCGAAATCGCAATTTTCGTTTACCCATGTTTTCCATAGCCCATGGGGAATCGCTTGTTTTGCTTCGGTCAGCAACTGTCCACACTCAATCGCATATTCCACTGCGCGCTCCGCTGCACCCAATGCTCTGTGATGTGCTTCGTTAATCGTGCCAGCACTAACTTGAACATCATTCACAGGCGAACACCTCTGGTGTGAGCTATCAGTACTTTCTTAAGATCAGTACTTAGTAGTACTCCGTACTTTGTATGTGTACGGATTTGCCGTATACGGTTAGCCATGTCCGGCATTCCCGTATGAGGATTCCTCCAGAGGGATATCAGAAATCTCATAGTCACATCTGCCATAGGTTCCGTCAGATGATCTTCGCCGCACCCTCTTGGCATAACCGCAGTTGATGAGCTCGCGCATGATTCCATACACCTTGTCACGGCCGGCGCGACTTTGGTTTTGAAGGTTTTTGAAACTGACGGTCCAGTCGTCTGGTTTGCTCATAAGGTAAAGGAGCATTCCGCGCGCTTCCCAGGAGAGGCGTTTGTCATTCACCGCTCGGTTGTCGATGATCGAGAAATTGTCAGCATAGTTGCGACGCCTACGGATCATGCGACGCCAGATTTGTTGTCGTTAAGTTGCGATTCAATGAACTGCTCAAGTGCATGTCGCGGAATAAGGCGACGTCGACCGAGCTTTATGGAGGGAATTTTTCCGGACCAGAGAAGGTCATTCAGGCAAGTGTTACTAATTCCCAGCAAATCCTGTACTTCATCGACGCTGAGCATCTCAATATCCACAGCATTAGACTCCTGTTGGTACCTTCAAGTGCCGTTGAGTGCCGACACTAGCCGTGGAGTATTGCTAAGGGAATTTTTAGATTCGGATAGTAAATTACAATTGAAAAGCGGTTGATTTAACTCTTAATTCTCAGTGCTCTCTGAATAGATTGCTTTGACAGCCGCCGATAATCGGCGAGGTCGCGCGAGTAGAAGGTATTCTTAACTTGATCTGTAGTTAGACCAAGGAGCTCCCCAACTTCTCTGCACGCGGTTGGGTCAATTTTCTTACCGTCCTGCAAGTGCAGCCACAGTACTTCGTCAATAATTGTATTGCCCCATTGAAGCTCTCTTTCCTTGACCTCAGACTTCGGGCGTTTAACCCCGAACGCATCATCTAAGGTTTGATCTATACGCAGCGCGTGGCGTTGCAGCGCCGCATAGGCTTTGCGAAATACCGCTGACGCATGGTCGTCTTCTTCATTGTGAACTAGCTTATCGAGTTCGTGGAATGTCATTCGCATACACGTGAGAATCGATTGGTTGTCAGAAGGGTCGTAGCCAGCAGCAATGTTTAGCAGTCGCTTTGGTAAGTCCGCGTACGGATCATCGGATCGGGTGGTGGGCTCAACCATTGTTTGCCTTCCTCGTTACGATAGAGTGAATCTCAGACGCCCATAGCTCAGCGGCCTTAGTCCTTTCGGACTCGTACTCTGCTTTGTTGTAAATGGCCATGACGCCGCTCATCTTGTGATTGACCATTTTCTCGACGATGTATGGTTCGACGCCGAGTTCATTTATCCCGGTGACAAAAGTCCGCCGAAGGTCGTGCGGCGTAAATCTCGGAGCGATGTCATTTCGGTCACACCAACGTCGAAGCCATGATTGAACTCCGGTCGTAGACCGATACGCAAAGAGGAACCGACGGTTTCGATCGAGTTCGTCCAAAATCTCAATTGCATCGCGCGTTAGCGGAACCCAGTGCTCGATGCGATTCTTCGAGTTGACCGCAGGAATGATCCAGCGGTTTTCGCGGATATCGTCCCATTGCGCTTTTTGCGCTTCACCAATTCGCTGTCCAGTCAGCAATAGAAATCTTAGTAGTTGCAGGTGAGGGGAGTCCGAATTCCAAAGCGACTGTATTTCGTCCTGCGTGAGGACGCGATCGCCGGCTTTTTCTTCGCCGCCCACTAATTTGCGAGTGAGCTCAGATAGTGGATCCACGGTCAGGTAACCGATCGCCGTGCCGAATCGAGTCGCGTGCTGGAGTATGGCCAAGAGTCGATTCGCACCAATAGGCCCGCTCGATTTCGCATAACTGAGAAGCCACTCCCGTACGGAAACGCGGAATTCTCTAGTCTGTTTCTCATCTAGGCCCGAAACGACCCGGCCCTTTAGGTCCTCTGAAAGTCGGTTGTCGATGTATTGCCGGACTTGCCGCGGACGTGCGTAGTTGGGCTCAATGTGATCGTAGTAATACTGATCGAGTAGTTCACCAAATGTCTTTCGCGTGGGTTCGCCTGCCTCGATTCTCTTGAGTTGCTCATTGTCGGACTGACGTGCAGCTGCGGCGAGCAACCGGGCGTCTCGTAGAGACACTTGATCGTATTGGCCGAGCGTCGTCTTTTTCGTCTGCTTATTGACCTTTCGCCGTAATACCCAGGTCTTGGTTCCGGTGGGTCGTATTCTTATATATAGACCGTTACCATCATTCTCCCAGCGGTCGCGATCCGACAAGGGTTTGAACCCTCTTACCTGTGAATCAGTTAGTCGATTGGCCTGAGCCATTCTGGGGACACCCAATATCGCGATGGGACACTATTGGGGACACCTTACCAGTGGGTGTAGACGGCAGTCAACGGCATTGGGCGGCATTAGGCGGTTGTTTTAAATGGATAAAAAAGAAATCGATCGAGTAACTAAAGTGCTCTTTGTTTGCATGGGCAACATCTGTCGTTCACCGACGGCGGAGGGCGTGTTTCGCAAGATTGTTGCGGACGCCGGGCTTTCCGACGTCATCGAAACGGATTCCGCCGGCACGCATGCTTATCACGTGGGGGAGCCGCCGGATCGGCGGGCG